>JASLGD010000473.1 GCA_030150305.1 Caldimonas sp.
GACTTCGGTCGCGTCCGCTCGCGCATCTCGGCGAGCGAGGCGCGCGCCGAGCAGGCGCTCGCCGGCTATGAGCAGAGTGTCGCGCTCGCGCTCGAAGAAACCGAAGGCACCCTCACGCAGTTCACGCGCGACGCGCAGCAACGCGAGCGGCTCGCGGCGGCCACCGCGGACGCGGACGATGCCTTTCGCCTCGCCTCGCTTCGCTTCGAGGCCGGTTCGGTCGACTTCCTCGTCGTTCTCGATGCGCAGCGTCAGGCGCTGATCACGCGCGACGCGCTGGTGCAAGCGGAGGTCGCGCAGGCGACGGATCTCGTCGCCGTCTACCGGGCGCTCGGCGGCGGCTGGCCGCAGGAGCCTGCGGCGGTCAGCGGCGCTGCGCCGGAGCTCGCGACGCCGGACCGCGTCAGCTCGGCGCGTTGATCCGAGCGCGGATCGCGACGCCGCTCTCGCCTAGCGGTGGCCTTCCTGGTAGAGCACCGCGATCTCGGCGGCGCTCAGGCCTCGCGAGAACACGCGGATGTGGTCGAGCTCTCCCGAGTAGTAGCGCGAGTTCGTTCCGGGCTTGGCGATCTGCAGATTGCCGAGCCACTGCGAGCGGTCGACCTCGTCGCTGGTGTCGGTCGCTCGCAGCGCGCCGTTGACGTAGAGCTCGACGGTGACGAGCGCGGTGTCTGCGTTGCGCACGTTGACCACGACGTGCGTCCAGCTCGAGGTCGACGGCAGCGCGTCCGTCACCAGCGCGTTGCTGCGCTCGGCGCACGTGGTCGGATCGCGCGGATCGGTGCTGCCGAAGAAGAAGTTGAGCCCGGTCACGCAACCGTTGAAGTAGTTGAGCGACAGATTCATCTCGTGGCCGCCTGCGCTCGGCGTCAGGCCGGCGCCCCAGCCGTTCTGGTTGGCGGCGCCCTGCCACAGGATGTGCTGGACCTGGGACACGGCCGCCGCGTTGGGCTTGATCCAGAGCGAGAAGGAGAAGTTCGCCACCGCTCTCAGGTCCACCGGCGTCGAGAGGTACTGGCTCGTCGCCGCCGACGTCGAGAGGCTCTGGCCGAGGACGCCGCCCGGCAGCCAGTCGGTCGTCGCGAGATTGAACAAGGTCGCGTCGTGGCCCGATCCGCTCGAGTCGAGCGCCGTCGTCGCGCTCGGCGCCTCGTCGAACTGCCATTGCGCGATGAGGTTCGACAAGCGATCGTAGACGTGCAGAGTCTGCGCGACCGGCGCGCTCGCACCCCCGTGGCCATCGGTGAGCGTCACCTGCGCGATGCGGTCGAGATTGGTCGGGTCGCTCGGGGCGACGTTCTGGTACACGACCGCTCGCAGCAGCGCTTGCACTGCCGCGGGGGTCGCGCCGCTGCCGAGGTACACGATGAGCGGCGCTGCGGCCGACGCCTGGCCGGCGAACCGACCGATCGCATTGCCCCCGAAAGACACCTGGGTCCCGGAGACCGCGATCTGGCCGACGCCATTGCCGATCGAGCGGATGCCGAGGCGGTCGTCGACATCGGCGTTGGCGGTCAGTGCCACGGTGAGCGTGCCTCCGCCCAGGTCGGGCGAGTCGGGATCGGCGACGGTTGCCGCCGGATCCAGCGCCGCCGCGGACGTGCCCGCGATGAACGCCATCGCTGCGCTCGGCAACGCGACGGTCGGCGCCGCGCTCGGCGCGCTGGCGCCAGTACCGGCTTGCTCGACCGAGAACACGCCGGCCGAGTCGCGGACCATGAAGGTGCCGTTGCCGACGTACTGCACATCGAGCGCGTCGTGCTGCCGGCCGACGATCGATCCGGCGGTTCCGGTCGCGGTGTTGTCGACCGGCGTCGGTGCCGTCGTGTACACCTGCCCGCCGTCTTCGGCCGCGACGAGCCGGGTGCCGTCGGCGGAGCTGACCACCGCCTGCCAGAAGAGCGCACCCGCGGGCCGCGCGGTCCAGCTCACGCCGGAGTCGCTCGAAGTGAAGATCGCGCCGCCGGAGACCGCTGCGACCAGCCGCGTGCCGTCGCTCGAAGACGCCACCGACCGCCAGCCGCGGTCGAGATCGCGCGCGGTCCAGGTGGCACCGCCGTCGGTCGACGTGTAGATGCGGCCGCCGGCGACGGTGGCGACGAGTCGCGTGCCGTCGGCCGACGACGCGACAGCGCTCCAGTTGCGCGCCGAGTCGCGTGCCGTCCAGCTCGCGCCCGCATCGCTCGAGGTGTAGATCTGGCTTCCGTACGCCACCGCCACGAGCTGCGTGCCGTCGGCAGAGGAGGCGAGTGCCGTCCAGAGCTGATCGCTCGCGCGCGGCGTCCAGGTCGCGCCGCCGTCGGCGGATGCGTAGATCTTTCCGCCAGACTCGGCAGCGACCAGGTGCAGCCCGTCGGCCGACGACGCGACCGCTTTCCAGGCCCGGACGGCGTCGCGCGCGACCCAGGTCGCGCCGCCGTCGACCGACGTGTACAGCTGGCCGCCATCGACGCCAGCGACGAGCCGGCTGCCGTCGGACGACGACGCGACCGATGACCAATTGCGGCTGGCATCGCGCGCCGTCCAGGTCGCGCCGCCGTCGTCGGAGACCTCGAGCGCACCGCCCGCCACCGCGGCGGCGAGACGCGTTCCGTCGGCCGACGAGGCGAGCGCCCGCCAGCTCCGCGCCGCATCGCGCGCCGTCCAGGCATCAGCGACAACGCCGCCGCGGAGGTTGCCGACCGCGACGGTCTGGCCGGCGTTCTGCGCGAGCCTCCATCCGCCCGGCCCGACGCCCGAGATCTGCACGAGATCGCCGAGTGCAGGGTTCGCCGGCAACGTCACGATGACCTGAGCCGTGTTGTCGACGAGGTAGCCCGTGCCGGACGCGGCCTGCACGCTGGTGCCGGTCACGTGCATCCACGTGATGCCCGGGCCGGCTGCGCCGTTGCAGACGTATCCCGTCGAGGCGACCTCGGCCGCGTCGAGCACGCCGTTGCCGTTGCTGTCGAGTCCGGCGCGAATGCGCTGGCCGCCATTCGCGCAGTTCGCGCCGGCGGGCTCGCTCGTCGTCTCGACGAGCAGGGTCGGACCGCCAGCGCCGGCCGCGCCGGCCGCGCCAGTCGCGCCGGCCGCTCCGGTGCCGCCGACCGCGCCATTGCACACGTACTGCGAGCTGGTCACCTCGGACGCGTCGAGGACGCCGTTGCCGTCGAGGTCGACGCCGGCATCGATGCGGCTGCCACCGCTCGGGCAGTTCACGCCGGGCGCCTCGCTCGTCACCATCAACCGGGCGGGAAGGCCGTCGCCGTCGCCGCATGCCGCCAGCACGAGCGCTGAGGCACCAAGGAGAATCGTTCGCGCGAAACAGTGAAGACGCATGCCGAGGCTCGGGTCGCAGCCCGTGCCTGGCCGTGCGTTCGCGACGAGCGGAGTCGGTCTCGATCGGCGGATAAGACTGCTTCAGGCCAATGTCGGCTTCGCGGCGAGGACGTTGAGCGCCACGTCCGTGGGTTGCTCCACGGAAAGGCGGCGAATCCGCGGTGAGGCGGCCGACGCGACGAAGGCGGCCCGAAAGCCGACGCTCGCCTGGCCGCTGGCACCCGCGAAGCGGAAGCAATACCGTCGCTAACGCCTTTGCGCGTCCGCAACCTCGAACATGACCGAGACGGCCGCCATGCCCGGCGACATCTCCCGCCAATGCTCGTGCTGCACCATCTCGGCGGCGATGCACTCGGCATCCAGCGGATCGAGCAGCTTGTCGAGGAGCGTCAGGCGGGCAGCACAGGTGCGAACCCAAGCGGTGTCAAGAGCTGCCACCTCGGTCGGAAGTTCCAGATCGATGTGCATCATCGGCACGCTACAGGCAGGTCATGACAGGGTCGTGACCGCAACGCACGGCCGACTGCGCGCAGCGCGTCGCCGCGAGCTGTAGGGTTGCCGCCACCCGTGAACACCTCGGCTCGATGGCCGCTCACGAAGAGCGGAAGCAGGCGAATGGCCGCCGCCGATGCCGCGCCGTCGCCCGACGCCGTCCCGCCAGCGGCAGCATCGCGAGCCCGCACAGCATGAGAGCGAGGGTTTCCGGCTCGGGGATGGCAGACACGTCGGCGATGGCGACGCCGCCCAGGCGCTCGCCGGCCGCAGCGAGCTCGAGGACGCTGAAACCCGAGGCAGTGCCATCAGCGTTCACCGTGATCGTCACCAGCTCGTTCGGGTCGGCCCCGAGGTCATGGCCGGTGTCGCTCGACGTGGTTGCCGTGGTGGCCCACAGCTGGAACGATCCATCTGCATTCTTCAGCCCGGTGAGGTTGCGCAGGCCGTCGGTGAAGATGTCCCAAGGCAACCCCTGCGTGTAGCTCGCCTGATTGGTGAGGCCGTTCGCGAAGGTGGCGACCTTGTGCCAGAGGCCGTTTTGCAGCTTGAACTCGCCGAGGCCTGCGCTCGCACCTCCGGTCGTCGTTCCGTCGCCCTCGTCGGCGACGAACAACGTGCTGGCATCGCCGAACCAGAGACCGAACGGATGCGTGGAGGTGTCGGGCTTGCCTGAGGCGGTCAGTGAAGGAAAGCCGGGAAGGATCGTGATGGCGGTCGAGCCGGCGTTTGCCGCCGTCGGCAGCGTGCCAGCCGCCCCGACCTGGTACACCGTGTTCACGCCATTGCCGCCGCTGCCCTTGGTGACGTACAGGGTGTTGTTGAAGACGGTGAGACCACGAAAGTTGTCGTCCTTGCCCGTCTTGTCGGCAGCGACGCCGAGCTGCGCGATCGAGAAGCCGCGCTGGTAGCCGTTGGAGCTTCCGAAGGTGCCGTTCACGGCGCCGACGACGGTCGTGGCTCCGCTGCTGCCCTTGGCGATCATCTGAACACCGGTGTTGTCGCTCAGCGTGCTGAACACGGTGCCGGTCGCGAGCGGGCTGCTGTTCGTCGAGTTGCCGGCATTGCCGGCCATGTAGTAGTTGCCGTTGTCGGCCAGCACCGCAGCGCGGCCATTGTTGCCGCTGTACGCGTCGACCGGCGTCGCCGTGATCGCACCCGTCGTGACGTCGAACGTGCCGATCGCGCGCGGCACCGTCGGCAACGGATTGGCCGGGTTCGTGACCGGATTGCTCGGGTCGGTGAAGAACGCCGTGTTCGAGTTCGACACGTCGAGCGCATTGGGCGCCGCGGCATAGCCCATGAACGTCACGGACTTGCCGTCCTGCGACACGCTCAGGCCAAGCTCCGACTTCGAAGAGAAGCTCGTCACGAGCGGCACGCCAGGCGCCGGAGCAAAGGTGGCGACGATCGAGCCGCCGAGGGTCCGCCTGTCGATGAGGATCCCGGTCGTCACGCCGAACGACGGATCGGGCGTCTCGTTCTTGAACACGTTCGCGAAGCTGCCGTCACCCACCGCGAGCGCTCCGTTCGGCAGCACCGTGACGCCTGGCGAGATCGCCGGCACGTTCGGTCCCGTCGGATAGACGGTTCGCGAGACGATCAGGCTCGGATCGGCCTGCGCCGCGGAAGCGGCGACGCTCCCGGCGATCGCCAGCAATCGCAGACGTGCGTGCAAAGACATGGGGGTCGACTCCTTCGCCCGCCTGTCGGGCCAGGCGATCCTGCGGCAGCCACGTGTCGATGCTGTGACAGCGCCGGGCCCGCGCGCCCCACGTGGGCGCCACAGGCGAAGTCGCCGCACGGTGCCTCGATCTGCTCGTGGATGGATCGAGCTCGCTGAACGACATCCCGCCCGCGCCGATCGACTCGCAGCGACGCGCGGCAAGTGCGGGTGTCATTGCCCCTTCATGTCGTCGTCATCGCGCGGGACTCGAATAGGAAGGCCGGCGTCGAGCCGGCCCTTCACTTTCAACGGAGTTCCGCATGCAGCCTCGCTCTCGCATCCAGCCGGCCGCGCTCGCCGCAGCCGCTCTCTTCGCAGGGATCGCCGCCCCAGCGGGCGCACAGGTCTCTCGCGTCGGCGACGTGTTCTACATCGCGATGGAGAACACGAATTGGACGCAGCCGACCGGCCAATCGATCCAGCAGATCTTTGGCAACCCCGCGGCGCCGTGGCTCAACGCGCTCGTCAACGGCACGCTCGCCACGACGGTCGACGGCCAGACCATCACGAGCCAGACCGCCTACGCCGCGGCGTACCACAACGTGCTGTCCACGCCGACCGGCAGCAACCCGAGCATTCATCCCTCGGAGCCGAACTACCTGTGGATGGAGGGCGGGACGAACTACGGCGTGCTGAACGACAACCAGCCCTTCGGCACGGGCGGCACGAACCAGAGCACGACGCAGCACCTTTCGTCGTATCTGGTTCAGGCGGGCGTCGGCTTTCGCTCGTACCAGGAAGGCATCGACCTGGCCAAGAACGCGAGTGGACAGCTCACCAACACGGTGCTGCCGCAGAACCAGTGGACGTCGCCGATCACGAACGCCTCGGGCACGAGCCCCGCGTACATCAACCCGTACAACGGGTCGAACCAGTTCGACTACGCGGTCAAGCACAACCCGATGGCGTTTTTCACGGACACCAACGGCGGAAACAACTCGACGCCCGGCAATCCTGCGGCCAAGTTCTACGCGCCGCTCGAGCAACTGCATGCCGACCTGACCAACAACACGGTCGCGCGCTACAACTGGATCACGCCCGACCAGTTCAACGACATGCACACCGGCCTCGCCGGCGGCTTCACCTACAACGGCGTCACCTATGCCGCGGGCACGGCGGCGGAGAAGATCGCGCAGGGCGACAGCTTCCTCTCGAAGATCGTGCCGATGATCATGACCTCTCAGGCCTACCAGAACAACGGTGCGATCGTGCTCTGGTGGGACGAGAGCGAAGGCACGAACGCCGACTCGTTCGCGACGACGATCCCCGAGATCGTGATCTCGAAGCTCGCGCATCCGAACGTGGGCGGCGTGCCGTACGCGAGCCCCGTCAACCTGACGCATTCCGACGATCTGCGGACGTTGCAGGACGTCCTGGGCGTCGGGCCGGCGAACGGCTTCGCCTATCTCGGCGACGCGGTCAACGCGCAGGGCATCGGCGACCTGTTCGCGCCCGGCGCCGTGGCGGCGGTTCCCGAGCCTCAGTCGCTCGCGCTGATGTTGGCCGGCCTCGGCATGGTCGGGATGCAGCTGCGCCGTCGGCGGCCGCGCTGAGGAGCGACGACCGGGCGCCCACGCGTTCGGTTCGCGGAGTGACGGGCGCGGTGGGGGCCGGCGTGGCGGTGCGCGCCCGCCCGCGGCACCGCGCCTCCC
>JASLGD010000484.1 GCA_030150305.1 Caldimonas sp.
CGCGAGCGCTTCGTTGGCCTGCCGATAACGCCCATGCCGCTGACAGAAGCGCTCGTAAGCCCGAGCCGTGCGCGCGTCGTCCCAGCCCACTGCCACGGTCAAGCCGCGAGCGCGGGGCGGTACACAGGGTCTTTCAGCAACCCCATGCGTCGCAGGTTGTGCTCGCCCTTGTAGCGCATGCATTCGCGGATGCCCTCACGCATCTCTTGGGAGTAGTGGAAGAAATCGAGCTCCAGGTTTGCGTCGTCGATGTAGTGGCGGTAGAAGCGGTCGAAGTCGTCGACCGGCGGTGGTGCCTCGTAGCGTGAGCAGGCCTCGCGCAGCCACCAGTCGGTGAACCCGTGTTGCCGGTGATAGTCGTCGTACAGCGGCGTACCCGGAAACGGCACCAGCACGCCCATCGTGCTGAACGAGTCCACGAGTGGCGCGATCCGCTCCATGAAGCGCAGCGTTCGCTCGAGCGCTGCCGGCGTCTCCTGCGGAAACCCGAGCATGAAGTTGCATGCCGTGCTGAGGCCTTCGGCCTTGGCCCACTCGAGCGCGCGCACGACGTGATCGGTCGTGATGCCCTTCTTGATTGCACGCAGGATGTCGTCATCGCCGCTCTCGACGCCGAAGTTCACCGCCACCAGGCCGGCGCGGCGCATTGCCGCGAGGAGCTCCGGAGTCACCATCGTCGCCCGCGTGATCGCGCTCCACCCTAGAGGAAAGTGCAGGCCACGTTCGAACGCTTCGCACAACGCGAACAAGCGGCGCCGATCGGCGGTCAGAGCGTCGTCCCAGCAAGGGAAGAAGTTCGCGCCTGTCAGCTCGTGATACGCGTTCAGCTCATCGACCACGCACTCGGCGCTTCGATAGCGGAACTTGCGCCCGGTCACGTAGTTCGCGCAAAAGGTGCAGCGGGCCGGGCAGCCTCGGCTTGTGAGGATGCCGCCAGGGACCACCTCGCGTCCGGACGGGTCGTACCAGGTCTTGTCGTAGAGGCCTTGCGCGAGCAGCGGCGGCGCGAGGGCGTCGAGATCGGTGATCGCGGCGCAGCTCGGTGTAGTGACCGTGCGGTCGCGATCGCGATAGTGGATGCCCGGCACGTCCGCAAGCGAGCGCTTGGCGATCACCGCGTCGACGAGTCGGACGATCACCTCTTCCGCCTCGCCCGCGACCACGACATCGAAGCCGCGCGCCAGGACCTCCGCCGGACGCACCGTGGCATGCGCCCCTCCTGCGACGAGGATCGAGGCACGCCTTCCGCGCCTCGACCCAGCTTCATGCAGCCGCTGTGCGAGGCGATAGGCATGCCAGACCCAGCGCGTGAACAGCGCCATGCCCACGACGTCGGCGCCGAAAGCCTCGACCTCGTCGACGATCCAGTCGTCGTCGTGCGAGAAATACCTCGAGGCAGCGTCGATGATGCGAACCTCGCAGCCGTGGCGGACGAGCGCCGCCGCCACGTATTGCTGGCCGAGCAACGGCGCGCCGAGTTGCTCCGGCGAAGGCGGGTTGACGAGGAGGACCCGCGGTCTGTTCACGAGGCGAAGTTCGGGCCCGACTCGATCGTCATGCCGCCGATGACGGACCCGACCGGCACGTAGGGCGGCGCGAAACTTGGGATCGGCCCGCGGCCCAACACCCCAGTGACCATCTGCGTCTGCAGCCAAGACTCGACTGCCTTGGAAAAGCCTTCGGCCACGCTTGTGAGGAGTTCGCTCGCGTAAGGCACGCTCGGGTAGAGCCGACGCGCCATGGCGGCCTTCAGATAGCCGGGTGAGAGCGACTGCGCCGACCAGACCAGCGCCCTCATCGACGTCGCAACGTTGGGCACCGCAGGCGCCTGGCGACCCGGGAACGCGGCAAACGTCGGATACCAAGGCAGGCCCGGCACGCGAACGGACTCCTGCCATTCTTGCCAGCAGCTGGCCAGTCCGCCGGCGATGGCCTTGCTGACGGTCGCAGCGTTGCCGGCCAAACCCCGCGCCGGCCCTCTGAGGTTCAGCGCCTCGTTGAGCATCGGGCCGCGGATACGGCCGCCGCTGGCCGTCACGCCATTGATCTGCACTCCGACCAGGGTCGCACGCTGCCGCCAGTAGTCGTGCGCGACCACGATCTGCTGACAGAGCGCGGCGATGTACGTCGCGAAGTCGTCCGAGAGCGTGGCCTGCGCGGCCACATCGGCCGCACCCGCCGTTGCGGGCTGGAACAGCGTCCTCTGCACTGCCGGCAGACTGTTGCCCGAGGGCGACGCGGCCCCTGCCTTCGGGACCAGAGCCGAGGACGCGGCCGTTGGTGCGCCCAGTTGTCCGGTGACAGCGCTGGGCAGACGAAGGTTGAACGCCCGGAAGCGCGCGATGACCGTGTCGGTCAACATCGGCTCGTGCAATCTCGGCATCGGCACGCCCTCGGGTTGGTGGGGACGACAACGGGAGATGAGCAACGAACATTCTGCGCCTGCGGGACTTCGAAATGAAGCGCGGTGGATTGACGGCAACGTTGGCCATGCTCGGCGAGGGCTGTGCCAGATGCACTGGATGGCACCGGGACCCGAGTCGCAGTCCTACCGCTGCATCGCCGGCTCCTCCCGATCGACGGCAGTTCCTGGAAGTGCGGTCGACTTCCCGCTTTGCCGAAGTCGGTGGGTCCGTGCACCGCGGCATTCGCCGGGGTCGGGCCGGCACCGTGCGGAGTTCACGCCGGAGGGCATGCAGCCTTGAGGAAGTCGCGCCCCTCCTCAAGTCTGGGGATGAGACGGCGTAGAGACTTCGAGAACGTGCGAAGCGGGACTCAGCTCGACCCGCCACCTTTGGAGACATGCATGAACGCACGCATTCTCGCTTGT
>JASLGD010000522.1 GCA_030150305.1 Caldimonas sp.
ATTGCCAAGCCCCCGGCGAGCTCCATCGCGTCGCGTTGCCAGAACTGCATGCAGACCAGGCGACGCTGCTCGGTCAGCACGGGGGAGTGCAGAGTCAGTCTCCACGATTCTGCTGTGCGCAACGCTGCGAGGACCGCATTCCTTCGTCGCTGCTTCGCGGCGCGGTCGACCGGGATATCTCCCGTTGACTCGTCACGAGGTGCGCGCCAAGGTGCGGCGTCACCGGCACACTTCTCCGAACCGACCCGCACCATGAGCCCCTGCCAGAGCGAGCACCGATTCACCGATCTCACGAAACCGCATCCCGCGAGTGCTGTCGGGACCAGGTGCTGAGCGTCAGCGGCGTTCGCCGGTCCCATGCTGACCTCCATCGCGGCGTTTGCCCGGGCCGCCGCTCGTCGGCCGGCGAAGCTCGCCCGTCCTGCCGAGACGGTGGTTGCGCACCTGCTCGCGGCCGAGGGCTGGCTGTGCCGCGCCCAGGACGCGGTGCACGACGGCGGCGTGAGCTACGGCTACACGTTCGGGCGCGGCTGGCGCGAGCCGTATCCGGAGACGTCGGGCTACATCGTTCCGACGTTCTTCCGTCTCGCGTCGCGCGATCCGTCGTACCGAGAGCGGGCGCGGCGCATCGTCGCCTGGCTGCTGCGGATCCAGAACAGCGACGGCTCGTTCGCCAATCCGCGCTTCGGGCCGGACGGCATCGTCTTCGACACCGGCCAGGTGCTGTTCGGGCTCGTCTCGGCATGGTACGAGCACGGCGAGACGACCGTGCTCGCCGCGGCAGCGCGCGCGGCGCGGTGGCTGTGCGACGTCGCCGACGAGCAGTTGCTCTGGACGCGCCACGAGCATCTCGACACGCCGCACACCTACAACACGCGCAGCGCGTGGGCGCTGCTGCAGATGGACGCGGTCGAGCGCGATGACCGCCGGGAGGCCGTGGCGCGCGCCAATCTCGACTGGGCGCTCGACGCCCAGCAGCCCAGCGGCCTGTTCGAGCACTGCGCGTTCCGTGCCGACGGCGTGCCGTTCACGCACAACATCGCGTACGCAGCCGAGGGCCTGCTCGAAGCGGGTGTGCTCCTGCGCGAGCCGCGCTACGTCGATGCAGCCAGGAGAGCTGCCGATGCGACGTTGCTGCATCTGCGGCGCGACGGCTTCCTGCCGGGGCAGATCTCCATCGACGGGCTGGCGCGCTCGAGAACGTGCTGCCTGACCGGCAACTGCCAGCTCGCCATCGTCTGGGCGCGGCTTGCCGAGCTGACGGGCGAGGAGCGCTATCGCGACGCCGCCGCGCGTGCGCTCGACTACGTGATGTCGACGCAGGATCTCGTCTCGCCGCAGGCAGGCGTGCGCGGCGGCATCGCCGGCTCGCATCCTCTCTGGGGCCGGTACGCGCCGATGACCTATCCCAACTGGGCGGCCAAGTTCTTCGTCGACGCGATGTGGATGCGCAGCGAATGACGCCGTTCCATCGTGTCCGCATCCTCAATGGCGAGTTCGATCCGCTCACCCTCGAGGAAACGGTGGAAGCGGTTTCCACCTGGCTGAGGACGGGCCGGCGCGGCTGGCTCTCCACCGTGAACGTCTCGATCCTGATGGCGATGCGCCGCGACCCGCTGCTGCAGGCGTACGTCGAGCGATCGGCGATCGTCGTGGCCGACGGCCAGCCGCTCGTCTGGTGCGGCCGCCTGCTGAACGCGCGTCTGCCCGAGCGCGTGACCGGGATCGATCTCGTCGACGCGCTCTGCGCGCGTGCGGCTGCCAGCGGCGTCGGCGTGTTCGCGCTCGGCAGCACCCAGCCGTTGCTCGAGCGCGCGCTGCGCACCCTGCGTGCGCGTCATCCCGGATTGCGGATCAGCGGCCTCACGGGCCACTATGCGACCGATGTCGAGTCGTCGCGCGTTTCCGCCATCAACGCCAGCGGCGCGCGGCTGCTGTTGGTCGGCATGGGCAGCCCTCGTCAGGAGCGTTTCATCGACGAGCATTGGGACCAGCTGCACGTCACGGCGGCGGTCGGCGTCGGCGGGAGCTTCGACGTGATCGCGGGAGCGCGCGTGCGCGCGCCGCGATGGCTCCGGCGGCTCGGGCTCGAATGGCTCGTCCGCCTCGTGCAGGAGCCGCGGCGCCTGTTCCTGCGCTACCTGTTCGCCAATTCGATGTTCTGCGTCCTCGTCCTGCGCGAGCTCGCTTTCCGGGCGCGCGGCGCCAGCCAATAGCATCGTGCGTCCGCTCACGCTCACGGTGATCGCGGGCACGCGCCCCGAGGTCATCAAGCTGGCTCCGGTGGTCCGCGTCGCCCGCGAGCGGCCGGCGGCGTTCCGGGTCCGGCTCGTGCTCAGCGGTCAACACCCGACGCTGGCCGCCCGGCTGATGGAAGAGCTCGACTTGCGCGCCGAGATCGAGCTCGAGCTCGCGGACCACGAGGGCGGTCTCGCCCACGCGTTCGCGAGCTGCCTGCGCTCGCTGTCCACCGTGCTGGAGGAGAGCCGGCCCGACTGGGTGCTGGTCCAGGGCGACACGACGACGGCGCTCGCGGGCGCGCTCGCCGCGTTCTACGCGCGCATTCCGGTGGCGCATGTCGAGGCGGGGCTGCGAAGCGGCTCTCGCGCGAGCCCGTTTCCCGAGGAGGTCCATCGTCGCGCCACTGCATCGCTGGCCGACCTGCATCTCGCCCCGACGCCGCAGGCACGGCGCAACCTGCTCGAGCAGGGCGTGCCGGAGACGTCGATCGTCGTGACCGGCAACACGGTCATCGACGCGCTCTTCGACATGCAGCGGCGCCTGGAGACCGTGCGCTCGCGCATGACGCCGATGCCGACCGCTCGCTACGCGCTCGTCACCGTGCACCGCCGGGAGAATCACGGCGAACCTCTGCAGCGGATCTGCGACGCGCTGTGCGCGCTGCTGGACAGGCACTCCGACTTGAGCCTGCTGTTGCCGGTGCATCCGAACCCGCGCGTCGCGAACGTCGTCGCCGCGCGACTCGGCGGCCGCCCGAGAGCGGTGCTGTCGCAACCACTCGACTACGCGGCCTTCGTCGACGCGCTCGTGCACGCCGCTTTCGTGCTCACCGACTCCGGGGGCGTGCAGGAGGAATGCGCGGCGCTCGGCAAGCCGGTCCTCGTGCTGCGCGGAGAGACCGAGCGCCCCGAGGCGGTCGCGGCCGGTGTCGCGAAGCTCGTCGGCGTGTCGCCCGACCGCATCGTCGCTGCGGCATCGCGGCTGTGGACCGACCCGGACGCCTACCGCGCCATGCAACGTCCGACCGACGCCTACGGCGATGGCTGCGCCGCGGTGCGCGTTCTCGAAGCGATCGAGCGGGTGGCGCGGGCGGGTGCGCTGCCGGCCGCGCACCGCGGCGTCGCTCCGGTTCGAATCGAGACGCCCGAGCTCGATTCGCAGGCGACGCCGCTGAACTAGAGACCTGGCGGCAAAGCTGGATTGCGAAGCCGCTCGCGTGCGGCGGTGTCCGTGCACGCTCGACTGCCTTGCGGCCCTCTCCAAATGACGCGGGCGCTGCCCAAGCGAATGGGAGCGCCCGCGGGTCTGGCCGAGACCTGGCTACATCACGTAGGGAGGTCCCTCTCCGACCACGAGATTGAAGACATGATCACCTCCTTTCGACGCTGCCACGGGACCGCCAGCGTAGCGCATGGCAACGATTGCTGCAGCGCGCGCGTGACGCCGGATTCCTACGGACGATCGCGCGCCTCGCCGACGCGAGGAGGCCGCCGGGCAGGCCACACTCTCCCGCTCCAATCAATCCCGTCGGAGGCGGTCATGGGCAAATACGTCATCGCTTGGATCCTCGGAGTTCCCGCGGTGGTGCTGGTCGGCATCTACGCGTTCACGCACCTCCTGTAGGCGTCGAGACGTCGGCTCGCGCCACTCGCACCCACGCGTGGCTGCGAGGTCGATGCATCCCGACGATTCGCGCATGGCGTTCAGGCGAGACCGCGCCGCGGCGGATCGCGGCCGCGATGCGGCGACTCCGACGGACATCCCGCCGGTCGGCTGGAAGGACGTCCTGTCCCGAGTGCGGCGGCAGCTTGCCGAGAACAACCTCTCGATCACCGCGGCGGGAGTCGCCTTCTACGGCCTGATCGCGAGCGTCCCCGGGCTGCTCAGCCTCTTCGGTCTGTACGCGCTCGTCTTCAGTCGCGAAGAGATCGCGGAGCAGTTCGCGTTCCTCGCTCGCCAGCTCCAGCCCCAGGCCGGACGCCTGCTCGTCGCTCTGCTCGAAGGCTTGGCAACGATGCAGCGGCCGCAGCTCGGCCTCGGCATCGCGGGCGGCTTGCTCGTGACGGTCTGGGGAACGTCGCTTGCCACGAGAGCGCTGATCCGCGCGCTGAACCTGGCCTACGGCGAGAAGGAAACGCGATCGCTGCCGGGCCGCACGCTCGTCGCGCTCGGGTTCGCGGCGTTGGTCCTCGCCGTTGCGTTCTGCATCGCGCTGGTCCTGATCGCGCTTCCGGCCTTCTCGGGCCTGCACTGGAGCGCGCACGAGCAGCTGTGGGCGTCCTACGCCCGATGGCCTTGCGTCGCCGCGATCCTCTGGCTCGCGTTGCTCGGGGTGTATCGATTCGGTCCGAGCCGCGCGCCTCCGAAATGGTCCTGGGTCAGCTGGGGCGCGATGATCGCGGTCGCGCTGTGGATGGCGGGATCGCTCGTGCTCGGCTCCGTCATCGGCGGCACGACGCTCTATCAGCACATGTATGGTGCCGTGGGGACCGTGCTGCTCGTGCTCGTCTGGTTTCTCCTCACGGCGTACGTCGTCCTGCTTGGCGCCGAGATCAACGGCGAGCTCGAGCGCCAGACGCGTCGCGATACCACCGCCGGCCCGGCGAGGCCGCTCGGCAGGCGCGGCGCGAGGGCTGCCGATACCGTGGGCGGCAGCACACCGCAAACGGGTCGCGGTCGCAACGAACAGGAAACGTCGACGCACCGATCCCGCGCGGCAGCACACCAGAAATGAGCCAACGCGCGCCGACCCGAGGCGGCGCGTCGAAGGTTCGAAGCCCTCGGATGAGGGGGCGCGCCGCTCCCGGCTCTTCGTTAAGATTGCTGCAGTGCACAAACAGCGCGCAGCGAAGAAAGAGTGAAGACGTCCGCCATGCTCGGCAAGTGCGCGCGGCTTCGCCGGCAGCTCTCCGAAGCGTACGAGGCGAGCCCGCGCAACCTGAGATACATCCAGCGGCTCGCCGCCGAGATCCGCGCGATCGAGGACGCGGTGACGTCGGCGGCGGGCGACGACGGTGCTCGAGCGAAGGCGCAGATCGACCGCAGCGACGAGCTCGTCGACCGCGTCGTGCAACCGCCCACGACATGGCACCCCAGCGATTTCGAGCACGAGCAGTTCGACGCCGCCTAGTCGCGAACGTGCCGGCCCGCACGACGACACGGGGCGGCGCGTGAACCGTCTGCCGCGGCCGCGGCCGTGCTCGTCGCTTGCGGACTCGGCGTGATCGGGGCGGTCGGCACGGAGTACGCCTGCACGATGTCGGGCAAGCTCGGATCGAGTCACGGCGACGCCGTGCGTCGAGAGCTGAGGCCGCGCAAGGCCACGTTCGACAAGCTGTAGGACCTTCGTCGCTGCGCAACCTCCGCGCGCGGACGGCGAGCGCGGGCGCATCGGGTACCCTGCGGGCCTGACCGCCGCATGTTCGCCTTCTTCGAATCGCGCATCCGCCCGACGCGCATCCCGACCGCACCGCCGCCGCAGGGCCTGATCGCGTTCTACTGGCACTTCGTGCGGCAGACGCGCGGCCTGTACGCGGCGATGTTCGCCACCGGGCTCGCGGTGGCGCTGATCGACACCGCGATCCCGGTCTTCATCGGCCGTCTCGTCGCGCTCATGGAGACCAGCGATCGAACGGCCGCGCTCGTCCACGCGTTGCCGGCGCTTCTCGGCATGGCGTTGCTCGTGCTCGTCGGCCGGCCGCTCGCGCTGCTCGCCGACAGCGTCGTTCGCAACAACGCGGTCGTCCCCGGCGTGACGAGCCTGATCCGCTGGCAGAGCCACTGGCACGTGGTGCGGCAGAGCTGGCCGTTCTTCCAGAACGACTTCGCCGGCCGCATCGCCAACCGCGTCATGCAGACCGGCAACGCGGTGCGCGAGTCGGTCGTCTCGAGCATCCGCGCCATCTGGTACATCCTGATCTACGGCATCAGCGCGCTCGTGCTGATGGCGTTCGCCGACTGGCGCCTCGCGATCCCGACCGCCCTCTGGGTCACCGGCTACGTGATCTTCCTGCGCCACTTCGTGCCGCGCATGCGCGACCTCGCGAAGGTGTCGTCGGAGGTGCGCTCGCACGTCATGGGCCGGATCGTCGACAGCTACACCAACATCCTCACCGTCAAGCTCTTCGCGCGCGCCCGCGACGAGGACGCCTACGTGCGCGAGGTGATCGAGCAGCACACCGGAGCGATCGCCGCGCACATGCGGCTCATCACGCGGTTCATGCTCACGCTCTCGACGATGAACGCGGTCCTCCTCGTCGCGACGGCGGCGATCGGCATCGTCCTCTGGGGCCGAGGTGTGATCGGCGCCGGCGTCGTCGCCACCGCGCTGCCGCTCGCCTGGCAGATCGCCAACGCGTCGGGCTGGGTGAGCTGGGAGGTGACCGGCATCTTCGAGAACATCGGCGTCGTGCAGGAAGGGATGGAGACGATCGCCGTGCCGCACACGCTCGTCGACCGGCCAGACGCGCGCGAGCT
>JASLGD010000057.1 GCA_030150305.1 Caldimonas sp.
CCGGAGTACGCGAGGTGCAGCCGCGCGGTGACGTTGTGCTCGTCGCGGCTCAGGACCTCGACGCGCTCGCACCACGGCAGGAACTCGGGGTAGCGCTCGATGTCGTTGACCAGTCGGTAGATCTCCGCCGGCGAGTACCACAGGAGGACCGACTTCCTGACCTGCTTCACAATCGGCGGATTGTAGAAAGTCGTGCGCGCGACGCCTGCCCGCGTCGCGGAAGCCATGTCGATCGCCGAGAACCGCCGCGCCCGTTTCGAGTACCACATCGAGGAGCGGCACGAGGCCGGGATGGTGCTCTCGGGCTGGGAGATCAAGGCGATCCGCGCCGGCCAGGTGCAGCTGAGCGACGGCTACGTCGTCATCAAGGACGGCGAGCTGTTCCTGATCGGCTGCCGCATCAACCCGCTCGGCACCGCGTCGACGCACGTGCGTCCCGAGGCCGACCGGACGAAGAAGCTGCTGATGCACAAGGAGGAGATCCGCCGGCTGATCGGCAAGGTCGAGCAGAAGGGCTTCACGCTCGTTCCGCTCGACCTCCACTACAAGGGCGGCCGCGTCAAGGCGGAGATCGCGCTCGCCAAGGGCAAGGCCGAGCACGACAAGCGACACGACCAGAAGAAGCGCGACTGGGAGCGCGAGCATGGCCGGTTGATGCGGCAGAAAGTGTCGTCGCCGGCCAAGCACTGACCGCGAAGGGAGAGACGATGTCGATCGAGACCGAAGCCGCGCCGACTGCCGCGCCGGCGCGTTTGCGCGAGATCGACGAGCTGCCGTCGCCGCCCGGCTGGCCGCTGGTCGGCAACGCGCTGCAGCTCGAGCGTCAGCGCATGCATCAGCAGGTCGAGCGCTGGGCACGCGAATACGGCTCCTACTTCACGTTTCGTCTCGGCACCAGACGACTGCTCGTCGTCGCCGATCACGCCGCCATGGGCGCGGTGCTGCGCGACCGGCCCGACGGCTTTCGCCGCACCAAGCGGCTCGCCGAGATCACCGGCGAGATCGGCTCGTCGGCGGTCGGCGTGTTCGGCTCCGAAGGCGAAGCGTGGAAGCGGCAGCGCAGGATGGTCATGGCCGGCTTCGATCCGCGCCACCTGCGCGCGTACTTCGCCTCGCTCGTCAAGGTGAGCGAGCGGCTCGCCGGGCGCTGGGGCCGCGCCGCCGACGCCGGCGCGCCGATCGACCTGCAGGCCGACCTGATGCGCTACACGGTCGACACCGTCTCGGGGCTCGCGTTCGGCGCCGACGTCAACACGCTCGAGTCGGACGACGACGTCATCCAGCGCCATCTCGACAAGATCTTCCCGGCGATCTTTCGCCGCATCATGTCGCCGCTGCCCACGTGGCGCTACTGGAAGACCGCTGCCGACCGCGAGCTCGACGACAGCGTCGCCGCGATCGGCGTCGCGATCGCGAACTTCGTCGCCGCCGCACGCAAGCGCCTCGAGGATCCGGCGCGCCGCGCCGCGCCGCAGAACCTGCTCGAGGCGATGATCGTCGCCGCCGACGACCCGCAGTCGGGGATCACGCCGAACGAGATCAACGGCAACGTGTTGACGATGCTGCTCGCCGGCGAGGACACCACCGCGAACACGCTTGCGTGGTCGACCTGGCTGCTCTCGAAGCACCCCGCGTCCCTCGCGCGTGCGCGCGCCGAGGTCGATGCCGAGGTCGGCGAGCCGGCGGCGTGGACGATCGAGCGATTCGGGAAGCTCGACTACGTCGAGGCCTGCGCGAACGAGACGATGCGGCTGCGGCCGGTCGCTCCGTTCCTGATGCTGCAGGCGCTTCGCGACACGACCATCGCCGACATCCGTGTCCCGGCCGAGACCGTGATCTGGGGAGCGCTGCGCGCCGACAGCCTGCGCCAAGCGCACTTCGACGAGCCCGAGCGCTTTCGTCCCGAGCGCTGGCTCGCCGATGCCGGCCCGAGCGCGAGCTCGGCGAACCGCGTCTCGATGCCGTTCGGCGCCGGCCCGCGCGTCTGTCCCGGCCGCCATCTCGCGATGCTCGAGATCAAGATGGCGCTCGCCGTTTTGCTCGGCCGGTTCGACATCGAGAGCGTCGCGCCGACCCGCACCGGCGCGCCCGAAGACGAGCCCGCCGAGGAGCTCGCGTTCTCGATGGCGCCCGAGCCGCTGACGCTGCGCCTGCGCAGGCGCGCCGACGCGCGCTAGGCCGCGGCCTTCGCGAGCGCCTGCTCGCAGTCGGCGATCAGGTCTTCGACGCGCTCGAGACCGACCGAGAAGCGGACGACGAAGCCCGGCCACCGCGGGTGCTTGCGCAGCGACCTCAGGTCGTACGCGATCGCGAGGCTGCTCGGACCCGCCCACGAGTAGCCGATCCTGAACACGCGAAGCGCATCGACGAAGGCGTCGACTTGCGCGCGCTCGTAGCGCTCGTCGAAGACGACCGAGAAGAGCCCCGCCGCGGAGCTGCACGTGCGCTGCCAATGCTCGTGACCCGGCGATCCCGGCAGCGCCGGATGCAGCACGTGCGAGACCTCGCGGCGCTGCATCCACCACTCGGCGAGCGCGAGACCCGCGTGCGCCTGCGCCTCATAGCGCAGCGGCAGCGACGGCAACGAGCGCAGCACGAGCTCGACGTCGTTGCCGCCGACGCCGAAGCCGAGCCGCATGTGCGCGGCCTTGATCCGCTGGTGCAGCGCGCCGTCGCGCGTCGTCACCGAGCCCATGAGGACGTCGGCGCCGCCGGAGGCGTACTTGGTGAGCGCCTGGACCGAGACGTCGACTGCGAGCTCGTCGTCGTCCTCGCCGTCGTTCTCGCCGCCGGCGATCGCGAACGGCGCGAACGCGAGCCCCGCGCCCCACGTGTTGTCGAGCGCGCTGACGACGCCGCGCTGCCTGCAGATCCGCAGCAGCGCGGCGAGGTCGGGAAACTCCATCGTCACCGAGCCCGGCGCTTCGAGCCAGACGAGGCGCGTGCGCTCGTCGATCGCGGCCGCGAGCGACGCCGGCTCCAACGGGTCGTAGAAGCGGTGCGCGATGCCCCAGCCGGCGAGCTCGTTGCGCGCGAACTCGATCCCGGGGTCGTAGGCGTTCTCGGGGATCGCGACGGCGTCGCCGCTCTTCAGCAGCGCCACGTCGACGAGCGTGATCGCCGCCAGCCCGCTCGGCGCGAGCAGCGACTGCGCGCCGCCTTCGAGCGTCGCGATGCGCTCCTCGAGGGTGAACGTCGTCGGCGTGCCATGCAGGCCGTAGGTGTAGCCGGTCTTTTCCTTCCACTTGCGCGCGCGCACCGCGGCCATGCTCGGGAAGACGATCGTCGACGCCTTGTGCACCGCCGGCTGGACGCCGACGAAGCCCGCCGGCGGCCGATACGGATGCGCGATCAGCGCGGTGCTGCTCGGCGGCGGCTTCTTCTTCATCGAACGTTCAGATCGGCAGCGCGACGAGGTCGTGGCCGTCGCTCGCGACGATGCGAGCGCGCGTGAACTCGCCGGCCTTCAGCGTCTTCGATGCCTTCTCGGGCGGCAGCAGGCGGACCTTGCCGTCGATCTCGGGCGCGTCGGCGTAGCTGCGGCCGAATCCGCCTCTGCGGCCGAGCGCGGGCGCCGAGTCGACGAGCACCTGCATCGTCGCGCCGACGCGCTCGCGCAGCTTCGCGGTCGCGACCTCCTCGGCGACGCGCATGAAGCGCGCGCGCCGCTCCTCGCGCACTTGCGCGGGCAGCATGCCGGGCAGCTCGTTGGCGGCGGCGCCCTGCACCGGCGAATACGCGAAGCAGCCGGCGCGATCGATGCGCGCCTCGCGCACGAAGTCGAGCAGATGCTCGAACTCGTCTTCGCTTTCGCCGGGAAAGCCGGCGATGAACGTGCTGCGGACGACAAGCTCGGGGCACACCTCGCGCCAGCGCGCCAGCCGCTCGAGGTTCTTCTCGCCGCTCGCAGGTCGCTTCATGCGGCGCAGCACGTCGGGATGCGAGTGCTGGAACGGGACGTCCAGGTACGGCAGGATGCCGCCCGCGGCCATCAGCGGCAGCACGTCGTCGACGTGCGGGTACGGATAGACGTAGTGCAGCCGCACCCATGCGCCGTGCGGCGCGGCGACCGCGGCGAGCTGCTCGCAAAGCGCCAGCATCTGCGTCTTCACCGGCCGCCCGTTCCAGAAGCCGGTGCGATAGCGGACGTCGACGCCGTACGCGCTCGTGTCCTGGCTGACGACGAGCAGCTCCTTGACGCCCGACGCGAACAGCGCGTCGGCCTCGGCGAGGACGTCGCCGACCGGGCGCGAGACGAGGTCGCCGCGCAGGCTCGGGATGATGCAGAACGTGCAGCGGTGGTTGCAGCCTTCGCTGATCTTCAGATACGCGTAGTGCTTCGGCGTCAGCTTGATGCCGATCGCGGGCGGCGGCACCAGGTCGACGAACGGGTCGTGCGGCTTCGGCAGGTGCGCGTGCACCGCGGCCATCACCTCGTCGGTCGCGTGCGGGCCGGTCACCGCGAGCACGCTCGGATGCATCTGGCGGACGAGGTTGCCGCCGCCCTCGCCTGCCTTCGCGCCGAGGCAACCGGTGACGACGACCTTGCCGTTGGCGGCGAGCGCGTCGCCGATCGCGTCGAGGCTTTCCTGCACGGCGTCGTCGATGAAGCCGCACGTGTTGACGATCACCAGGTCGGCGCCCTCGAACGTCTTCGACGTCGCATAGCCTTCGCCGGCGAGACGGGTGAGGATGAGCTCGGAGTCGGTGAGCGCCTTCGGGCAGCCGAGCGAGACGAATCCGATCTTCGGAGGAGCGCTGGCGGCACGCGGCTCGGCCTGCGCGGTGGCTTCGGTCATGGGCGGATTTTCGCCGATGGCCGATGTCCGACCGTCAGTGTCGGCGCGGCGCCTGCTGTTGCTTGTGCTGCTGCTGCTGCGGCGACGCTGCCACCGGCTCGGCGCCGAGCACCTCGCAGTGGTACGTCGCCATCCACGGCAGCTGCGGCGAACCCGAGACGACGTCGGACTTTGCGACGCGAAAGCGAAAGCGCTGGTTGCGCGCCTGCCCCGCCGGCGTCTTCAGCGCCGGGAACTGGTCGAGGTTGCTCCAGACCACCGTCCAGGCCACGTTGGGGCCGGGCTGCACTTCCTTGACAGGGCGCCATGTCTTGAGCACCTGCTTGTCGTAGTACATCTCGCCGACGTACGTCGTCCCGGCGGCGAACGTGCCCGTGAACTCGACCGGCGCCGCATGCGGCGTCGACGCCGCCGCCGGCGTGCTCGGCGCCGCCGCGGGCGCACCCGCGACCTTGCCGGTCGCAGTCGCCGTCTTGTTCGTCGGCGCCGCCGACCACGCCGCCGCGACGACTGCGGCGAGCGAGCAGGCGACGAACGCGCGTGCGCCGCGCGTCATCGCTTGGGCGGAGCGTTGCGCGGCGGGCCGCCGGGGAAAAGCGTCTCGGCCTGCTTGCTCAGCTGTTCCTGCATCTGCATGAAGATCTTGCGCGACTGCTCGAGGTAGCTGCCCATCAGGTTCTGCACCATCGGCGCCTGGCCGCTCAGGAACTTCGTCCACAGCTCCGGGCTCTGCAGCCGCGGGTCGTAGAGGCCCTTCGACTGCTCGGCGAGCCGCGCCTGCACGTCGGCGAACGTCTGCAGGTTCTGCTCGAGGTACGAGCCCATCATGCCCTGCATCGCGTTGCCGTAGAAGCGGATGATCTGCGCAAGCGTCGAAGTCGAGAAGATCGGCACACCGCCGGTCTCCTCCTCGAGGATGATTTGCAACAGGATGCTGCGCGTCAGGTCCTCGCCGCTCTTGGCGTCGCGGACCTCGAAGTCGGTACCCTTGAGCACCATCGACTTGACGTCGGCGAGCGTGATGTAGCTCGAGATCTCGGTGTCGTAGAGACGCCGGTTCGGGTACTTCTTGAGGATGCGCGCCCCGGGTCGCGCCGCCGTGGGCGGCGGCGCCTTGTCGGCGCGACGGGACTGGGCCATGCGATCAGGCAGCGGGTGGACGCGGCGATTCTAGAAGTCGCCTTCGCGTCGCCCCGAAGGGTTTCCCCCCGCTATGCAACGGCGGACGCGGCCGGTGCCCGCTTGGCGACGAGCGTCAGGATGTCGTAGCTCGCGACGAGCTCGTCGTCCTGGTTCGTCACCTCGACGTCCCAGGCGACGACTCCCTGCCCGCGGCCCTTCGCGTCCTTGCGGTTGCGGTCGATCTTGCGCTTGCACGTGAGGCGCGCGCGGATCGTGTCGCCGATCGCGACCGGCTTGACGAAGCGCAGCGTGTCGAGCCCGTAGTTGGCGAGCACCGGACCGGGTGCCGGCGACACGAAAAGCCCCGCCGCCGCGGACAGGACGAAGTAACCGTGCGCGATCCGCTTGCCGAACTCCGACTCCTTCGCCGCGATCTCGTCGAAGTGCATGTAGAAGAAGTCGCCCGAGATGCCGCCGAACGCGACGATGTCGGCTTCGCTCACGGTGCGGCGGTGCGTGAGCAGCGAGTCGCCGATCGCGAGCTCCTCGAAGTGCTTGCGAAACGGGTGGACGCCGTCCTCGTGCCGCGCCGCGCCACGCACGTACTCGCCGGTCACGGCGGCGAGCATCGTCGGCGTCCCCTGCACCGCGGCGCGCTGCAGGAAGTGCTTGACGGCGCGGATGCCGCCGAGCTCCTCGCCGCCGCCGGCGCGTCCGGGACCGCCGTGCTTGAGCATCGGCAACGGCGAGCCGTGGCCGGTCGATTCCGCCGCGGCGTCGCGATCGAGGACGAGCAGCCTCCCGTGCCACGCCGCCATCTGCGGGATCGCCTGTGCCGCGACCTTCGGGTCGTGCGTGACGAGCGTCGCGACGAGGCTGCCGCGGCCGCGTTTGGCGAGCGCCATCGCTTCGTCGAAGTCGCCGTAGGGCATCAGCGTCGATACCGGGCCGAACGCCTCGACGTCATGGACCGCGTCGCACTTGCCGCCGTCGCGGCAGAGGACGAGCGTCGGCGCGAAGAACGCGCCGTTGTCGACGCCCTCGCCGAGCGGCCGGAACGGCTCGTTCGCGCCGAAGACGATCTCGTTGCCCGCCGCGAGCTGCGCGACGCGCCCGGCGACGTCTTCCTGCTGCGCCTTCGAGGCGAGCGCGCCCATCTTCACGCCTTCGACGGCGGGGTCGCCGACGCTCACCCTGGCGAGCCGGTCGCGCAGCCGCGCCGCCATCGCGTCGAGGTGCCGCCGCGGCACGATGGCGCGCCGGATGGCGGTGCACTTCTGCCCCGCCTTGACCGTCATCTCGCGCACGACCTCCTTCGCGAAGAGGTCGAACTCCTCGTCGTCAGGATCGACCTCGGGGCCGAGGATCGCGGCGTTGAGCGAGTCGGCCTCGGCGGTGAACGGGATCGATCGCGCGAGCAGGTTGGCATTGCCGCGCAGCTTCAGCGCCGTGTCGGCCGAGCCGGTGAAGGTGACGACGTCGCTCGAGTCGAGACGGTCGAGGAGGTCGCCGGTCGAGCCGATCACGAGCTGCAGGCTCCCTGGCGGCAGCAGCTTCGACTCCACCATCATCCGCACAAGCGCTTCGGTGAGATAGCTCGTCGCCGTCGCCGGCTTGGCGATGCACGGCATCGCCGCGAGAAACGTCGGCGCGAACTTCTCGAGCAGGCCCCAGACCGGGAAGTTGAACGCGTTGATGTGGACCGCGACGCCGCCCCGCGGCACGAGAATGTGCGTCGCGGCGAAGCTGCCCTTCTTGCCGAGCACGACCGGCGGGCCTTCGTGGAGCACGTTGCCCGACGGCAGCTCGTTGCCGCCGATCGACGCGTACGCGTAGAGCGTGCCGGTGCCGCCCTCGATGTCGATCCAGCCGTCGTTGCGCGTCGCGCCGGTGTGGCGCGAGATCGCATAGAGCTCTTCCTTCCTGCCGTTCAGATACGCGGCGAGCGCCTTCAGGCGCGCCGCACGCTGCTGGAAGTCGAGCGCGACGAGCGCCGGGCCGCCGACGCGGCGCGCGTGGTCGAGCGCTTCGACGAAGTCGATCGCGTCGGCGTGCGCATGGTGGAGCACGCTGCCGTCGATCGCGCTCGCGAGGCGCGCGCCCTCGCGGCTGCCGACCCAGCGGTCGGCGATCAGGCTCTGCAGGACGGCCATCGTGACCTCAAGGTTGGTACTGCCAGGCGCCGTTCTCGATCTTGACCATGACGCGAGCGCGCTGGTCGAGGCCGAGGTGGTCGGTCGGCGACATGTTGAAGACGCCGTGCGCACCGGCGATCTCGCGCGCCCCCTCGAGCGCGTCGCGCAGCGCGGCGCGAAACTCGGGCGTGCCCGGCTGTGCCTTCTTCAGCGCCTGCGCCGCCGCGACCGCCATCAGGCGTCCGGCATCCCACGCGTGCGCGCCGAACGTCGACACCGAGCCCTTGCCATACGCCGCTTCGTACTTGGCGACGTAGTCGAGCGCGCTCGGCTTGACCGGATTGCTCGACGGCAGCTGCGCGGCGACGAGCACGGGCCCGGCCGGCAGCAACGTGCCGTCCACGTCCTTGCCGCCGACGCGCAGGAAGTCGTTGTTGGCGACGCCGTGCGTCTGGTAGTACTTGCCGGCGTAGCCGCGCTCCTTGAGCGTGCGCTGCGGCAGCACCGCGGGAGTTCCCGAGGCCGCGATCAGCACCGCGTCGGGCTTGGCGCCGACGAGCTTGAGCACCTGTCCGGTGACCGACGTGTCGGTGCGCGCGTAGCGCTCGCTCGCGACGATCGTCAGCCCCTTCAGCGGCGCGACCTTGGAGAACTCGCGAAACCAGCCCTCGCCGTAGGCGTCGGAAAAGCCGATGAAGCCGACCGTCTTCACGCCGGCGGCCGCCATGTGCGTCGCGATCGCGAGCGACATCATGATGTCGTTCTGCGGCGTCTTGAAGATCCAGCGCCGCTTCGCGTCGACCGGCTCGACGATCGCAGCGGAGGCCGCCATCGAGATCATCGGCGTCTGCGATTCGGCCGCGACGTCGATCATCGCGAGCGAGTTCGGCGTCGTCGTCGAGCCGAGCAGGACGTCGACCTTGTTCTCGGTGACGAGCTTCCTCGCGTTGGCGACCGCGTTCGTCGTGTCGGAGGCGTCGTCGAGGACGATGTAGTTGATCTTCTGGCCAGAGATGCTCTGCGGCATCAGCGCGATCGTGTTCTTCTCGGGGATGCCGAGCGACGCGGCAGGGCCGGTCGCCGAGACCGTCACGCCGACGTTGATGTCGGCGCGCGCGACGCCGGCGAGCGCGCCCGACGCGACGGCCGCGACGGCGAGGACGGCGTTTCTGAGGAAGGACATGAAGCGTCTCCGTTGAGGTGGGGGTTGGAATTCGCATCGGCCGACCGCCGTGCCGGCGTGCGCACGGCGCCGATGCCGCCGAAGAAGAGGTCGGCGACGACCGGCGACAGGTCGGCGTGGCTCAGCTCTCCTTTGGGGTGCAGCCATGTGAACATCCAGTTCATCATGCCGAAGAGGAGCATCGCGAGGGGCTTGCCGAGGCGCTCCTTCGCGAACTCGGGACGCACGGCGACGATCGCCTCGGCGAACGCAGCGACGACGCGCCGCTCGCCGCCGAGGACGCGCCTGCGCTCGGCGGCGGCGAGGAAGCGGACGTCCTCGGTGAGGACGCGGTGCTCGGCCTGCGACCCGGAGTACGCGGTGAGGAACGCCGCGATCAGCCGCCGCAGCCGCGCCTCGGGCGCGAGCCGCGCCGCGTCGACCTCCTCGATCAGCGCGAGCAGCCGCGCGATGTGCGCCTCGGCGATCTCGGCGAGCAGCTGGTGCTTGTCGCGCACGTAGTGGTAGAGCGACGGCTTGCTGACGCCGCACGCCTGCGCGACCTCGTTCATCGAGGTCGCCGTGTAGCCGCGACGCGCGAACAGCTCGGCGGCGCGCGCGAGGATCGTCTCGCGCTGCAGCTCGTAGCCTCGGGACCGTCCGCGCGGCATGCGGCGACGCCTCAGCGCTCGTCGAACGAGAGCACGACGCGCTCGGTCAGCGGATGCGACTGGCATGTCAGCACGAAGCCGGCGGCGACCTCGTGCTTCTCGAGCGCGAAGTTGCGCTCCATCCGCACCTGCCCTTCGATCAGCTTGGCGCGGCACGTGCAGCAGACGCCCGACTTGCACGAGAACGGCACCTCGAGCCCGGCCGCAGCCGCGGCGTCGAGGACGTTGCCTTGCGCGGCGTGGAAGTCGATCTCGCGCGCGATGCCGTCGCGGATGATCGTGACGCGCGCATCGGCCGCGTCGCCTTCGCGCGGCGCCTGCACCGCGCGCCGGCCCGGGCCCGACTCGTCGGGGATGCCGAAGCGCTCGATGTGGATCCGATCCGGCGCGACGCCGGCGGCGAGCAGCGCCGCCTCGGCCTCGTCGTTGACGCCGTGCGGGCCGCAAACGAACGCGTGGTCGATCCCCGCCGGATCGACGAGCGTCGCGAGGAACTCGCCGATCTTGGCGCGATCGATGCGGCCGTTGTAGAGCGGCAGGTCGGTCGCCTCCTGCGAGAAGACCAGGTGCAGGACGAGCCGCGAGAGGTACCGGTTCTTCAGGTCCTCGAGCTCCTCGGCGAACATCGTCGAGCGCTGCCGGCGATTGCCGTAGACGAGGGTGAAGCGCGACTTCGGCTCGGCCTCGAGGACCGTCTTCAGGATCGAGAGGATCGGCGTGATGCCGCTGCCGCCGGCGATGCCGAGGTAGTGCCGCGACGCGGTCGGATCGAGCGGGACGAAGAAGCGGCCCTCCGGCGTCATCACCTCGAGCGTGTCGCCGGGCTTCACGGACTCGTGCAGCCAGCTCGAGAAGACGCCCCCGGGCACCTTGCGGATGCCGACCTGCAGCAATCCCTCCGAGGGCGCGGCGCAGATCGAGTACGACCGGCGTTCCTCGTTGCCGGCGATCGCGCGACGCAGCGTCAGGTGCTGGCCTTGCGTGAAGCGGAACTGCTCGGCAAGCTCGGGCGGCACGTCGAAGGCGACGACGAGCGCTTCCTCGCTTTCCGGGCGAACGCTCCTGACGCGAAGCGGATGGAAGTGGAGTGCCACCGGCCGCGCCCTAGATCGGCTTGAAGTGCTCGAACGGCTCGCCGCACGCGCGGCAGCGCCAGAGCGCCTTGCACGCGGTCGCGCCGAACGCGGCGAGCCGCTCGGTCTGCAGGCTCGCGCAGCGCGGGCACGCGAGCGGCGCAGCCGCGCGGAGGACGAAGCGCAGCGGCGCCCCCGCTTCGCGATCGACCGGGCCCGGCGGTGCGATGCCGTAGGCGAGCAGCCTGGCGCGGCCGTCGGCGCTGATCCAGTCGCTCGTCCACGCGGGGGCGCGCTGGAGGCGGATGCGCGTCGGGCCGAGCCCGGCGGCGTCGAGCGCAGCGACGATGCTCTGCTCGATCACCTCGGTCGCGGGGCAGCCCGAGTACGTCGGCGTGACGGCGACCACGAGCGCCTCGCCGTCGACGTCGACGTCGCGAACGATGCCGAGGTCGACCACCGAGATCACCGGAACCTCGGGGTCGTTGACGCCGCGCAGCACGTGCCACGCGTGCGCGCATCGCTCGTGCGGCGCGAGCGCGCGCGAATCGCCGCGCGCCGGCGCGGCGACGCCATCGCTCACCACACACCTCCGGGATACGCGCGCTGCAGGAACTGCATCTCGGCGAGCACGTAGCCGAGGTGCTCGCTGTGCACGCCGCGCTTGCCCGTGCTGCGAAACGCGCGCTCGGCCGGCGCCGCCAGCCTGGCCGCGGCGAGAACGGCGTCGAGCTCCGCGCGCCAGTCCTCGGCGAGCGCGCTCCAGCGCGGCCCGAGGCCGGACGCCGCGGCGGCATCGTCGATCGCGTCGTCTTCGAAGATCTCCGCGAAGTACGGCCAGAGCAGCTCGAGCGCCGCCTTGCTGCGAGCCGCCGACTCGGCGGTGCCGTCGCCGAGGCGGACGACCCAGCCTGCGGCATGCTCGTGGTGGTAGCGCGCTTCCTTGACCGCCTTGCCCGCGATCGCCGCGAGCTCGGCATCGCTCGACGCGGCGAGCCGCTCCCAGAGCAGCTTCAGGAAGATCGCGAGGGCGCAGTTGCGCAGCATCGTCAGCGCGAAGTCGCCGCGCGGCAGCTCGACGAGCGTGCAGTTGCGAAAATCGCGCTCGTCGCGCAGGAACGCGAGCTGGTCCTCGTCATGCTTCTGGCCGCCGAGCTCGGCCTCGAGCGCGCCGGCGCGCGTCAGCACCGCGCGCGCCTGCCCGATCAGGTCGAGCGCCATGTTCGTGAGGGCGATGTCCTCCTCGACCACCGGCGCGTGGCCGGACCACTCGCCGAGCCGCTGCGCGTGGATGAGGCAGGTGTCGCCGATGCGCAGCAGGTACTGCACCGACGGATGCGACGAGACGGTGATCGAAGCGGGCATCGTCGTGCTCACATGTGGTCGAGCGACTTCGGCAGCGCGTAGAAGGTCGGGTGGCGGTACACCTTGTCCTCCATCGGGTCGAAGTACGACGACTTCTCGCCCGGGTCGCTCGCCGTGATCTGGTCGGAGCGGACGACCCAGACGCTCGTGCCTTCCTGGCGCCGCGTGTAGACGTCGCGCGCGAGCTGGATCGCCATCTGCGGATCGGCCGCGTGCAGGCTGCCGCAGTGCTTGTGGTCGAGGCCGGCCTTGCTGCGGACGAACACCTCCCAGAGCGGCCACTCGTTCTTCTCCCGACCGGGCGCCATCGGCTCGGCCGG
>JASLGD010000532.1 GCA_030150305.1 Caldimonas sp.
CGCTCGCGCGCCGTCGCGGCCTGGCTCGCGGTCGTCGCCGGCACGCTCGGCGCCCATCGGTTCTACCTCTACGGCCCGCGCGACGCGGTCGCGTGGCTGCACGTTCCGCCGACGCTGGTCGGCGCGTACGGCTGGTGGCGGATGCGCGAGTTCGGCGTCGACGACACCCGCGGCTCGTTGCTCGTGCTCCTGCTCGGCGCCGTCGTCGCGGCGGCGATGCTGCAGGCGATCGTCTACGGGCTCATGGCCGACGATCGCTGGGCGGCGCGCTTCGGCGCCGGCGGCAGCCGCCGGGGCTGGCCGGTGGTCCTCGCGATGATGCTCGCCCTCGCCGTCGGCGCCGGCGCGACGATGGCGACGATCGCCTTCGCCGCGCAGCGCTACTTCGAGTCGCGCAGCGACGTCAGGTGAAGAGCGCGAAGCTGAGCGAATAGGCGATCGCGGCGACGAAGGCCGAGGCCGGGATCGTGAAGATCCAGGCCCAGACGATGTTGCCGGCGACGCCCCAGCGCACCGCGGCCGCGCGCCGCACCGAGCCGACGCCGACGATCGCGCCGGTGATCGTGTGCGTCGTCGAGACCGGAATGCCGAGCGCGGTCGCGATGAAGAGCGTGATGGCACCGCCGGTCTCGGCGCAGAAGCCACCGACCGGCTTCAGCTTGGTGATCTTCTGGCCCATCGTCTTCACGATCCGCCAGCCGCCGAACAGCGTGCCGAGCCCGATCGCGATGTAGCAGCACCAGATCACCCACTGCGGCGGCGCAGACGCGCCCGCCTTCGCGTAGCCGGCGGCGATCAGCAGCATCCAGATGATTCCGATCGTCTTCTGCGCGTCGTTGCCGCCGTGGCCGAGGCTGTAGAGGCCCGCCGAGACGAGCTGCATGCGCCGGAACAGGTTGTCGACCTTGAGCGGCGACGCGCGCCTGAAGACGTTGGCGACGAGCACCATCAGCAGCGCGCCGAGGAGAAAGCCGAGCACCGGCGAGACGAAGATGAAGAGCACCGTCTTCAGGATGCCGCCCGCGATGAGCGAGCCGGTTCCGCTCTTGGCCATGACGGCGCCGACGATGCCGCCGATCAGCGCGTGCGACGAGCTCGACGGGATTCCCCACCACCAGGTGACGAAGTTCCAGGCGATGGCGCCGATCAGCGCACCGAACACGACGTGGTGGTCGACCGCTTCGGGCTGCGCGATCCCCTTGCCGACGGTCGCGGCGACGCTCAGGTGGAAGACGAAGATCGCGACGATGTTGAAGAACGCCGCCCACAGGATCGCCTGCTGCGGCTTCAGCACGCCGGTCGAGACGACGGTCGCGATCGAGTTGGCGGCGTCGTGGAAGCCGTTCATGAAGTCGAACAGCACCGCGAGCGCGACGAGCAGCGCCACCACGCCGAACGAGATCTCGGTCGCCGTCACCGGAGCGCTCCGCCCGACGCGTGCGTCGATCGATCCCGCGCGGGGACGACGGCAGGGCCGTGAACGGCCCAGCGCTCGGCCGTCACGAGTTCTCGAGGACGACGCCCTCGATCAGGTTGGCGACGTCCTCGCAGCGGTCCGAGATCGACTCGAGCAGCTCGTAGATCGCGCGCAGCTTGATCAGCTCGCGCACGTCGCTCTCCTCGCGGAACAGCCGCGACATCGCCGAGCGCATGACGCGATCGGCGTCCGACTCGAGGCGGTCGATCTCCTCGCACGTCTTCAGCGCCGCCTGCGCGACGTCGGGCTGGCTGATCCGCGGCAGCAGCGAGACCGCGTGCTGGACGCGCTCGCAGCACTTCGCGCTGAGGTCGCCGAGGCGCAGGATGTCGTCGTTCATCGCCTGCACGTCGTACAGCGTCATCGTCTCGCTCGCGTCCTGCAGCAGGTCGAGGATGTCGTCCATCGCGTTGATCAGGCCGTGGATCTGCTCGCGGTCGATCGGCGTGATGAAGGTCTTGTGGAGCAGCCGGTTGACCTCGGCCGTGATCTTGTCGGCCTGCCGTTCGGCGTGGCCGACCTCGCTCGCGTGCTTGTCGCGCAGCTCGGGGTCGGCGTAGTGCTGGATCAGCCGGATGAACGCCCGCGCGCCCTCGGCAATGTGCGCGCCGTGCTGGTTGAAGAGCTCGAAGAAGTTGCCCTCGCGCGGCAGCAGCTTGCCGAACAGCATGTCTTGCCCTTTTTTTGGAACCCGGGGAGTGTACGAGCGCTCACAAACAGGCCCGGGCGCGGCCGGCGCTTCCGCGACAATCGCGGGTTGACGCCCACGAGCCCGGGCGCCGACCTCTCTCATGGACGAACGACAGACGGCCAGCACGCACGCAGCGCCCGACGCAGCAATCGTCGTTCGCGAGCTGCAGTGTCGGCGCGGCGAGCGCGTGCTGTTCGCGCCGACGAGCTTCGTCGTCGCGGCCGGTGCGATCGTCTGGCTGCGCGGCGCCAACGGCCAGGGCAAGACGACGCTGCTGCGCACGCTCGCCGGGCTGTCGGCGCCCGATGCCGGCGCGATCGAGCGCTCGGCGACGCGCCCGCCGCTCTATCTCGCGCACGCCAACGCGCTGAAGGACGACCTCACCGTCGCCGAGTCGCTGCGCTTTTTGCTCCAGCTCGGCGGCGCCGTCGTCGACGCGGCGACGATCGACGGCGCGCTCGAGCGCCTCGGCGTCGCCAGCCGGCGCAATGCGTTCGTGCGCACGCTCTCGCAAGGGCAACGCCGGCGCGTCGCGCTCGCCCGTCTCGCGGCCGAGCGCGAGCCGCTGCCGTGGCTGCTCGACGAGCCGTTCGACGCGCTCGACACCAGCGGCGTCGCGATCGTCGCAGAGCTCGTCGCCGAGCATGCGCGGCGCGGCGGCAGCGTCGTCCTCACCAGCCATCTGCCGGTGCCGATCGACACGCCGGCACCCGCCGTCGTCCAGCTGCACGAGCCGGCGATGGCATGAGGCGAGCACATGTTGCCGAGACCGCATCCGCAACCGCGCAGGCCGCGCCGTGAGCTCGACCTTCGCCGTCGTCGTCGGTCGCGACCTGCGGCTCGCCGCGCGCCGCCGCATCGATGCCGTGCTGCCGATCGCGTTCTTCACGGTCGCGGTCAGCCTGTTCCCGCTCGGCGTCGGCCCCGAGCCGCAGACGCTTCGCCAGATCGCGCCCGGTGTCGTCTGGGTGGCAGCGCTGCTCGCGGCGATGCTGTCGGTGACGCAGCTCTACGCGACCGATCTCGCCGACGGCTCGCTCGAGCAGATGCTGCTGGTGCCCGACGCGCGGCTGGCGATCGCCGCCGCCAAGGCGGCTTCGCACTGGCTCGTCACGGGGCTGCCGCTGGTCGTCGTCGCCCCGGTGTTCGGGCTGATGTTCGACCTCTCGCCGGAGGCGATCGCCGCGCTCGTCGCCAGCCTCGTCCTCGGCACGCCGGTGCTGAGCCTGCTCGGCGGCCTCGGCGCGGCACTGACGCTCGGGCTGCGCAGCGGCGCCGTCCTCTTGATCCTGATCATCGTCCCGCTCTGCATTCCTGCTCTCATCTTCGGTGCAGGCGCGGTCGCCGCGGTCGACGCCGGCCAGTCGGCGCGCGGCCACTACTCGCTGCTCGGCGCCGTGCTGATCTTCACCGCGCTGCTGGCGCCGCTCGCGACCGCGGCGGCGCTGCGCATCGCGACCGAATGAGCCGAACGGCATGACCTCCGCGAACCCGACCCGCTTGCGCCTGTACCGCTTCGCCTCGCCGGCGACGTTCTATCCGCTCGCCGGCAAGCTCGTGCCGTGGTTCGCCGCGGTCGCCGCCGTCCTCGCAGCGTGGGGGCTCTACCTGGGCATGCTGCGCGCGCCGACCGACGCGACCCAGGGCGACGCGTACCGGATCATCTTCATCCACGTCCCGGCGGCGTGGATGTCGATGCTGCTCTACGTCGTGATGGCGTTCTGGGCGGCGATCGGCTGGGCGTTCAACGCGCGCCTCGCGTCGGTCGTCGCGCGCGCGATCGCGCCGACCGGCGCGATGTTCACCTTCCTCGCGCTCTGGACCGGAGCCCTCTGGGGCAAGCCGACGTGGGGAACGTGGTGGGTCTGGGACGCGCGCCTCACCTCCGAGCTGATCCTGCTCTTCCTCTACGCCGGCTACCTCGCGCTCGTCTCGGCAATCGACGACCCGCGCCGCGCCGACCGCGCCGGCGCGCTGCTCGCGATCGTCGGCAGCGTCAACGTGCCGATCATCTACTTCTCGGTCGTCTGGTGGAACACGCTCCACCAGGGCGCGAGCGTCAGCGTGACGCGCTCGCCGAAGATGGCGGCGATCATGCTCGAGTCGATGCTGCTGATGACGCTCGCATTCTGGGCGTACGCGTTCGCGGTCATCTTCGTTCGCGCCCGGGCGATCGCGCTGGAACGCGACAATCAGGCGCAATGGGCGGGCGCGGCGGTCGGCCGCGCGCGGACGCAGACGGAGGCGGCGACGTGAACTGGAGCAGCGCGAGCGAGTTCTTCGCGATGGGCGGATACGGCACCTACGTCTGGGGTGCGTACATCGTCACCGCCGCATGCATGGCGATCGAGCCGGTCGTCGTCGCGCTGCGCCATCGGCGCGCACGACGCGAGCTCGCGGCCGGGGAGGACCGGCGATGAAGCCGCGGCAGAAGCGGCTCGCGATCGTCGCCGGCATCGCCTGCGCGGTCGCCGCCGTCGTCGCGCTCGTCCTCAACGCATTCCAGAGCAACCTCGTCTTCTTCTACTCGCCGTCGCAGGTCGCCGCGCACGAGGCGCCGGCGGCGCGCACGTTCCGGATCGGCGGCATGGTCGAGAAGGGATCGCTCAAGCGCGACGGCACGAAGGCGAGCTTCGTCGTCACCGACACCGCCAGGTCGATCCTCGTGCGCTACGAGGGCATCCTTCCCGACCTCTTCAAGGAGGGCAAGGGCGTCGTCGCGCAGGGCCGTCTCGAAGGCGACGTCTTCGTCGCCCGCGAGGTGCTCGCCAAGCACGACGAGAACTACATGCCGCCCGAGGCGGCCGACGCGCTGAAGAAGGCGCAGCAGGGCAACCCGAAGCTCGCCGAGACGATGGCGGCCGAGCCGATCCGCAAGTGAGGCACGCGCGATGATTCCCGAGCTCGGCCATTTCTCGCTCTGGATCGCCCTCGGCGTCGCGCTCGTCCTCGGCATCCTGCCGATGGTCGGCGCCGCGCGCGGCCGCGGCGACTGGATGGCGATCGCGCGGCCGTCGGCGCGGCTGCTGTTCGCGCTCGTCGCGTTCGCGTTCGCGTGCCTGACGATCAGCTTCATCAACAACGACTTCTCGGTCGCGTACGTCGCGACCAACTCGAACCGGCTGCTGCCGCTGCACTACCGGATCACCGGCGTCTGGGGCGGGCACGAGGGCTCGATCCTGCTCTGGCTCCTGATGCTGACGTTCTGGACCTTCGCGGTCGCGACCTTCAGCGACCACCTGCCGGCCAGGGTGCAGGCGCGCATCCTCGCCGTCATGGGGCTGCTCGCGTGCGGCTTCCTGCTCTTCCTGCTCGCGACGTCGAACCCGTTCGACCGCCTCTCGCCGGCGCCCGCCGACGGCCGCGAGCTCAACCCGCTGCTCCAGGACCCGGGGATGGTGATCCACCCGCCGATGCTCTACATGGGCTACGTCGGGCTCTCGGTCGCGTTCTCGTTCGCGGTCGCCGCGCTGATCGGCGGCAACCTCGACGCGACGTGGGCGCGCTGGACGCGGCCGTGGACGACCGCCGCGTGGATCTTCCTCACGATCGGCATCGCGCTCGGCAGCGCGTGGGCGTACTACGAGCTCGGCTGGGGCGGATGGTGGTTCTGGGACCCGGTCGAGAACGCCTCGTTCATGCCGTGGCTCGTCGCGACCGCGCTCATCCACTCGCTCGCGGTCACCGAGAAGCGCAACAGCTTCAAGAACTGGACCGTGCTGCTCGCGATCCTCGCGTTCTCGCTCTCGCTGCTCGGCACGTTCCTCGTCCGCTCCGGCGTGCTCTCGTCGGTGCACGCGTTCGCGACCGACCCGCGCCGCGGCCTCTTCATCCTCGCCTTCCTCGTCATCGTCATCGGCTCGTCGCTCTCGCTCTACGCGTGGCGTGCGCCGACGGTCGGGCTCGGCGCTCGCTTCGCGCTGCTCTCGCGCGAGACGCTGCTGCTCGCCAACAACGTGCTCCTCGTCGTCGCCTGCGGCGCGGTCCTGCTCGGTACGCTGTATCCGCTCGCGCTCGACGCGATGAACCTCGGCAAGATCTCGGTCGGGCCGCCCTACTTCGAAACCGTGTTCGTGCCGCTGATGGCGCCGCTCGTCTTCCTGATGGGAGTCGGACCCATCGCGCGCTGGAAGCAAGCGCAGCTGCCCGACCTGGCGACGCGGCTCAGGTGGGCCGCCGGCTGCGCCGTCGTCGCGACGCTCATCGTGGCGTGGGCCAAGGGCGGCGTCGGCATCGTCGCCGTCGTCGGGTTGCTGATGGCGTTCTGGATCGTCGCCGCGGTCGCGACCGATCTCTTCGAACGGCTGCGTCCCGCCGGCGGCGTGCGCGCCGGCATCGCCCACCGTGCCCGCCAGATCCCGCGCGCGATGGCCGGGATGATGCTCGCGCACCTCGGCATCGCCGTCTTCATCTTCGGCGTCACGCTCGTGCGCACCGGCGAGGTCGAGCGCGACGTTCAGATGCGCCCCGGCGACACGACGACGATCGGCGACCTCGTCTTCACGTTCCGCGGCGCGAGCGACATCCGCGGCCCGAACTACCGCTCGGCACAGGGCGAGATCGTCGTCACGCAG
>JASLGD010000011.1 GCA_030150305.1 Caldimonas sp.
CGCATCGGCAGCGCGCTGAGCGCCCCTCGCGCTAGGGATCGCGCAGCGCCTCGCCGCCGCACACTGCGGCGAGCACGGCGCCGATCTGCGCGCGCACGACGACGTCGGCGAGCGCGTCCATCGCGGTCGGCTGGTCGTTGACGATGACGATCGCGGCGCCGGCGCGCGCCGCGATCGGCACCATGCCCGCGACCGGCTGCACCTGCAGCGTCGTGCCGATCGCGAGCAGCAGGTCGGCTTCGCCCGCGACGCGCAGCGCCCGCTCGATCACCTCGGGAACGAGCGCCTGGCCGAACGAGATCGTGTCGCTCTTCTGGATCCCGCCGCACACGGGGCACGGCGGATCGTCCTCGCCGGCGCGCACGCGCGCGAGCGCCTCTTCCATCGGCGCGCGCCGGCCGCACTCCCAGCACAGCACGCGGCGCATGCTGCCGTGCACCTCGACCACCTTCTCCGGCGAGCTGCCGGCACGCTGGTGCAGCTCGTCGATGTTCTGGGTGACGAGCGCGTGCAGCTTGCCGCGCCGCTCGAGCGCGACGAGCGCGCGGTGGCCGGCGTTCGGCCGCGCGCTCCACGCCGGCGAATCGACGCGCGCCCGCCACGCCGCCTTGCGCACCTCGGGGTCGGCGAGGTAGTTCTGGATCGTCGACTGCTTCTCGGCCGCGGGGTTGCGTGTCCAGACGCCGCGCGGGCCGCGGAAGTCGGGGATCCCCGATTCGGTCGAAATGCCGGCGCCGGTGAGGACGACGACGCGCTCGGCCGCATCGATGCGGCGGCGCACGTCGTCGATGCGGTCGGCGTCGGTCATGCGCTGGGATCCCTCGCTGCGCTCAGGACGACGAGACCGCTCGCGCTCTTCTCGTCAGTTCTTCTGCGCGAGCTGCTCGAGGATCGCCGGGTTCTCGAGCGTCGACGTGTCCTGCGTGATCGGCTGGTCCTGCGCGATCGAGCGCAGGAGCCTGCGCATGATCTTGCCGCTGCGCGTCTTCGGCAGGTTGTCGCCGAAGCGGATGTCCTTCGGCTTGGCGATCGGGCCGATCTCCTTGGCGACCCAGTTGCGCAGCTCGTTGGCGAGCTTCTTCGCCTCGTCGCCGGTCGGCCGCGGACGCTTGAGGACGACGAACGCGCAGATCGCCTCGCCGGTCGTATCGTCGGGGCGCCCGACGACCGCGGCCTCGGCGACGAGCGCGGTGTTGGCGACGAGCGCCGACTCGATCTCCATCGTTCCCATGCGGTGGCCGCTGACGTTGAGGACGTCGTCGATGCGGCCGGTGATCGTGAAGTAGCCGGTCTTCGCGTCGCGGCTCGCGCCGTCGCCGGCGAGGTAGTACTTGCCGTGGAACTCGTCGGGGTAGTAGCTCTTGCGGTAGCGCTCGTTGTCGCCCCAGATCGTGCGGATCATGCTCGGCCAGGGCTTCTTGATGACGAGGATGCCGCCGGTGCCGTTCGGCACGTCGTGGCCCTGCTCGTCGACGATCGCCGCGTCGATGCCGGGGAAGGGCAGCGTGCACGATCCCGGCACGAGCGGCGTCGCGCCGGGCAGCGGCGTGATCATGTGGCCGCCGGTCTCGGTCTGCCACCACGTGTCGACGATCGGGCAGCGGCCGCCGCCGACGTTGGCGTGGTACCACTCCCACGCCGCCGGGTTGATCGGCTCGCCGACCGAGCCGAGGATGCGCAGCGACGAGAGGTCGTAGCTCTTCGGGTGCACCTTCTCGTTCGTCTCGGCGGTCTTGATGAGCGCGCGGATCGCGGTCGGCGCGGTGTAGAAGACGGTGACCTTGTGCCGCGCGATCATCTGCCAGAAGCGGCCGGCGTCGGGATACGTCGGGATGCCCTCGAAGACGACCTCGGTGCCGCCGAGCGCGAGCGGGCCGTAGGCGATGTACGTGTGGCCGGTCACCCAGCCGATGTCGGCGGTGCACCAGAAGACGTCGTCGTCCTTGAGGTCGAACGTCCACTTCGTCGTCAGCGCCGCGTGCAGGAGATAGCCGCCGGTCGAATGCTGGACGCCCTTGGGCTTGCCGGTCGATCCCGAGGTGTAGAGGAGGAAGAGCGGATGCTCGGCGCCGACCCACTCGGGCTCGCACGTCGCCGGCTCCTTCTCGACGAGCTCGTGCAGCCACTTGTCGCGCGGCGCGACGAAGTCGACCTTGCCGCCGGTGCGGCGGTAGACGATGACGTCGCGCACCGCCAGACCGAGCCCCGAGAGCGCCTCGTCGACGATCGCCTTCAGCGGCAGCGCCTTGCCGCCGCGCATCTGCTCGTCGGCGGTGATGACGGCGACCGCGCCGGTGTCGGCGACGCGGTCGCGCAGGCTCTGCGCCGAAAAGCCGCCGAACACCACCGAATGCGTGGCGCCAATGCGAGCGCACGCGAGCATGGCGATCACGCCCTCGATCGACATCGGCATGTAGACGACGACGCGGTCGCCCTTGACGATGCCGCGCGCCTTCAGCGCATTGGCGAGCCTGCACGTGCGCTCGAGCAGGTCGCGGTACGTGACCTTGGTGACGGTGCCGTCGTCGGCCTCGAAGACGATCGCCGTCTTGTCGCCGCGGCCCTGCTCGACGTTGCGGTCGAGGCAGTTGTACGAGGCGTTCAGCGTGCCGTCCTCGAACCACTTGAAGAACGGCGCGTTGTCGTCGTTGAGGACGCGCCTGAACGGCGTCTTCCAGCTGACCAGCTCGCGCGCGAGCCGCGCCCAGAACGCCTGGTGGTCGCGCGCCGCCTCGTCGCACAGCGCCTGGTACGCCGGCATGCCCGAGACCCAGGCGTTCTTCACTGCGTCGGCGGGCGGAGGGTAGACGTGCTGCTCGGCGGTCATGGGAAGTCTCCGTCGTTGTGGGCGTGGCGCGCCTTTTTACCTCATGCCGGCCGGACGACGGGCAGCCTTTCGTAAACTGCCCGGTCGCACTCCGTTCTTCCCGCCATGACCACGATCCGCCACGCCGACCTCGTCGATTCGATCGCCGCCGCGCTGCAGTACATCAGCTACTACCACCCGGCTGACTACATCGCGCACCTCGCGCGCGCCTACGAGCTCGAGCAGAGCCCGGCAGCGAAGGACGCGATCGCGCAGATCCTGACCAACTCGCGCATGTGCGCCGAGGGCCGGCGGCCGATCTGCCAGGACACCGGCATCGTCAACGTCTTCCTCGACGTCGGCATGGACGTCCGCTTCGACGGCTTCCCGGGCAGCGTCGAGGACGCGGTCAACGACGGCGTCCGCAAGGGCTACCTCGACCCCGACAACCCGCTGCGCGCGTCGGTCGTCGGCGATCCGCACTTCGAGCGCAGGAACACCAAGGACAACACGCCGGCGGTCGTCGAGATGCGGCTCGTTCCCGGCAGCACGGTCGACGTCACCGTCGCCGCCAAGGGCGGCGGCAGCGAGAACAAGTCGAAGTTCACGATGATGAATCCGAGCGACAGCCTGGTCGACTGGGTGCTGAAGACGGTGCCGACGATGGGCGCCGGCTGGTGCCCGCCGGGCATGCTCGGCATCGGCATCGGCGGCACCGCCGAGCGCGCGATGCTGCTCGCGAAGAAGAGCCTGATGGACCCGATCGACATGACCGAGCTCAAGCGCCGCGGGCCGTCGAACCCGACCGAAGCGCTGCGGATCGAGCTGTGCGACAAGATCAACGCGCTCGGCATCGGCGCGCAGGGCCTCGGCGGGCTGACGACGGTGCTCGACGTCAAGATCGCGATGGCGCCGACGCACGCGGCATCGAAGCCGGTGGCGCTGATCCCGAACTGCGCGGCGACGCGCCACGCGCACTTCGTCCTCGACGGTTCCGGCCCTGCCTACCTCGACCCGCCGAGCCTCGACCTCTGGCCCGACGTCGAGTGGGCACCCGACCAGCAGTCCAAGCGCGTCGATCTCGACACGCTGACGCGCGAGCAGGTCGCGTCGTGGCAGCCTGGCGACCGCCTGCTCCTCAACGGCAGGATGCTCACCGGCCGCGACGCCGCGCACAAGCGGATCCAGGACATGCTCGCCAAGGGCGAGCCGCTGCCCGTCGACTTCACCGGCCGCGTCATCTACTACGTCGGCCCGGTCGACCTGGTGCGCGACGAGGTCGTCGGACCCGCCGGGCCGACGACGTCGACGCGGATGGACAAGTTCACCGAGATGATGCTGGCGAAGACCGGCCTGCTCGCGATGGTCGGCAAGGCCGAGCGCGGGCCGGTCGCGATCGACGCGATCAGGAAGCACAGGAGCGCGTACCTGATGGCGGTCGGCGGCGCCGCGTACCTCGTCTCGAAGGCGATCAAGAAAGCCAGGGTCCTCGCCTTCGCCGACCTCGGCATGGAGGCGATCTACGAGTTCGACGTCCGCGACATGCCCGTCACCGTCGCCGTCGACGCCAACGGCACGTCGGTGCACGAGACCGGGCCGACCGAGTGGCGCGCGCGGATCGGCAAGATCCCGGTCGCTGTGGTTTGAGCGCAATCGCGCGACGCCGCGTTGCGGGACGTCGCGCGTGTTCTTTGCCCACGGGATCGGGACGACAGGGCGCCCTGTTTTGCTCCATGTCCCCCGGGCCTGGCCTGTACGGCCGGCCCTCCTCCTTTACTTGCGCAAAACAGGGCGCCCTGCCGTCCCGATCCAACGAGGCACACGTTTCACTGTTTCTGGTTCTCACTCCGGGCGCGGGCGGCGGGTGGCCGATTTCCGGAAGTAAAGGAGGAGGCCCGGCCATTCAGGCCAAGGCCGGGGGACATGGAGCAAAACAGGGCGTCCTGCCGTCCCGATCCCGTGGGCAAAGCTCCGTGCGCAAGGATCCGCAGGCAAAGCTTCGTCCGCAAGCATCCGTGGGCAAAGCTCCGTGGGCAAAGATCCCCGTGCGAAAAGAACGAGGTCCTTCGCCTCGCTCAGGACGACAGCGGTGGCACCCTGCGCCCGATCCCGCGCGTCAACGATCGAACTGCAGCGCTGCGAGCCGCGCGTACAACCCGCCGCGCTGGATCAACTCCGCGTGCGTGCCCGACTCGACGATCTCGCCCGCCTCGAGGACGACGATCCGATCGGCGCGCTGCACCGTCGAGAGGCGGTGCGCGATGACGATCGTCGTGCGGCCGCGCATCGCCGACTCGAGCGCGGCCTGGACCATGCGCTCGCCTTCGGCGTCGAGCGCGCTCGTCGCTTCGTCGAGCAAGAGGAGCGGCGCGTTCTTCAGCATCGCGCGCGCGATCGCGATCCGCTGTCGTTGCCCGCCCGAGAGCCGCACACCGCGCTCGCCGAGGAACGTCCGGTAGCCGTCGGGCAGCGCGGCGATGAAGTCGTGCGCGAAGGCGCCGCGCGCGGCGGCGACGACCTCGTCGTCGCTCGCGTCCGGCCGGCCGTAGCGGATGTTCTCCATCGCGTCGGTCGAGAAGATCACGCTGTCCTGCGGCACGATGCCGATCCGCTTGCGCAGGTCGTCGAGCGAGACGCGGTCGACGCGCTCGCCGTCGATTCGCACCGCGCCGGCCTCGACGTCGTAGAAGCGCAGGATCAGCTGCAGCACCGTGCTCTTGCCGGCGCCGCTCGGCCCGACGAGCGCGACCGTCTCGCCGGGCGCGACCGCGAGGTTGAAGTGCGCGAGCGTCGGCTGCTGCGGCCGCGACGGATAACGAAACGTGACGTCGTCGAGCTCGACCGAGGCGCCTGCCGGCGGCGACGCGAGCGCGAGCGGCTCGGGCGGCGAGACGATCGGCGAACGCATCTGCAGCAGCTCGATCAGGCGCTCGGTGGCGCCGGCCGCGCGCAGCAGGTCGCCGTAGACCTCGGAGAGCACCGCGACGCTGCCGATCAGGATGATGACGTAGACGACGGTCTGGCCGAGGTGGCCGGCGCTGATGTCGCCGCGGACGACCGCCTGCGTGCCCTGGTACAGGCCCCAGAGCAGCGCGCCGAAGGTGGCGCTGATGATGAAGGCGACGAGGAACGAGCGCAGCCGCGTTCGCCGCACCGCGGTCTGGAACGCGCGCTCGGTCGAGCCGATGAAGCGCTCTGCTTCGCGCGATTCCTGCTGGTAGCTCTGCACGACGGGAATCGCGTTCAGCACCTCGGCGGCGATCGCGCTCGAGTCGGCGATCCGGTCCTGGCTCGCGCGCGAGAGGCCGCGGACGCGGCGGCCGAAGTAGAGCGACGGCAGCACGACGAGGACGAGGATCGCGAGCACCTGCGTCATCACGACCGGGTTGGTGACGATCAGCATCGCCATCGCGCCGACGCCCATGACGGTGTTGCGCAGCCCCATCGAGAGGCTCGAGCCGACGACCGTCTGGACGAGCGTCGTGTCGGTCGTCAGCCGCGACAGCACCTCGCCGGTCTGTGCCGACTCGAAGAACTCCGGGCTCTGCCGGACGACGTGCGCGTAGACGGCGTTGCGGACGTCGGCAGTGACGCGCTCGCCGATCCAGCTGACCATGTAGAAGCGCGCCGCCGAGAAGACGCCGAGCGCGACGCCGACGAGGAAGAGCGCGACGAAGTGGCCGCGCAGCGCGACGACGCGCGCGCCCGGGTCGGCGGAGACGAACCCCTGGTCGATCAGCGACTTCAGCGCGACCGGAAAGACCAGCGTGCTGAGCGCGGCGAGGACGAGGAAGAGGCCGGCGAACGCGATCTGGACCCGGTAGGGCCGCACGAACGGCAGCAGTCCGGCGAGCGCACGGACGTTCCTGGCCGGGACGGGGGCGCCGTCGGCGCGGACGGGCGCTGGCGGGGCGACGGACGACACCGGGGCAGTGTAGGGCGATCGAAGCCTCTGCAATGACTGAGGCGGCAATCACCGCTTCGGCAATTGGAGCCTTGACAATCATTGCCTATGCATGTATATTCTCGACCATGACCCGCAGAGCCGCCACTGCCGTTCCGTCGACCCGGTTCTATGAGCCGGCGGGCTACTGCGCCGACGAAAGCGTCGGCTGGCTGATGAAGCGCGCGCTGGTGTCGATCGCGCAGGCCGCCGACCGTCGCCTCGAGCCGAAGGGGATCACCCACGCGCAATGGGCCGCGCTGTTCATGCTCGAACGCTGTCGCGCGTCGACGGTCGCCGAGCTGGCGCGCGAGACGCAGAGCGATCCCGGCGCGATGACGCGGCTGCTCGACCGCCTCGAGGCGAAGGGCTTCTGCCGTCGCCAGCGCTCGACCGACGACCGTCGCGTCGTTCGCATCGAGCTGACGCCGGAGGGCGAGGTCGCGGCACACGAAGTGCCGGTCGTTCTGACCCAGGTCCTGAACGAGCATCTCGCGGGATTTTCGAAATCGGAGTGGACGCAATTGAAGGACATGCTGCGGCGAATGATCGCCAACGGAGAAGCTGCTGCTGCAGCAGGGAGCGACGCATGAGCGCTTGCCAGGACTGCCGCGCTCAGGACGTCGGCGCCGTCGCGCGCACGCTGACGACGTTCGTCGTCGCGCTCGCTTCGGTCGTCGTGATGGCGCTCGCCGGCTGCGCGAGCC
>JASLGD010000070.1 GCA_030150305.1 Caldimonas sp.
GCCAGCGCACGACCGCGACGCCTGGCGCGCGCGCATCGCCGAGCTCGCCGCGCGCGACGGCCTGTGCAGCACGCTCGGCATCGCGGTCCGCGGCGGCGGCCCGGGCAGCGCGGAGGTGGCGATGACGGTCGCCGCGCGCCATCTCAACTTCAACGGCGGCTGCCACGGCGGCGCCATCTTCGCGCTCGCCGATTCGGCGTTCGGGCTCGCCTCGAACTCGCACGGTCCGCTGGCATCGGGGATCGACGCGCACATCACGTTCCAGACCGCGGTCGGCGCCGGCGACACGCTCGTCGCGCGCGCCGTCGAGGTGCAGCGCAGCCGCAGGATCGGCGTCTACCGCATCGACGTCGTTCGCGAGAACGGCGGCGGCGAGACGCCGGTGTCGTGCTTCACGGGCACCGTCTACATCCAGGGCTGATCGCGCGCGTCATCGCATTCCTGCGACCGATGGTCGCCCGGCAGGGATTGCCCGGGGGGTCTCGGAGCGGGTTTTTCCTACAGTCTGCGGACCGCGCGGGCACCTCCGCCCGCGCCGTCGATGCCGTGCAGACGACCTTCCCCCGCCTCCTGCTCGAACACGCATCGGCGCGGCCGAACGCGCCGGCGCTGCGCGAGAAGGAGTTCGGCATCTGGCAGACGCTGACGTGGCGCGCGCTCGCCGAGCTCGTCGAGGCGCTCGCCGGCGGTCTCGCCGAGGCGGGCCTGCGGCGCGGCGAGCACCTCGTCGTCATCGGCGAGAACCGGCCGCGCCTCTACGCCGCGATGCTCGCGGCGCAAGCGCTCGGCGCGATCCCCGTGCCGCTCTACCAGGACGCGGTCGCCGCCGAGTTCGTCTTTCCGCTCGTCAACGCCGAGGTCGCGTTCGCCGTCGTCGAGGACCAGGAGCAGGTCGACAAGCTGCTCGAGGTGCGCGGCCAGTGCGCGCAGCTCGCGCGCATCTGGTTCGACGACGGCCGCGGCCTGCGCCACTACGACGAGCCCGGGCTGGCGTCGCTCGACGCGCTCGTCGCCGCGGGCCGCGCGCACGCGGCGGCGCATCCGGGCTTCTTCGCCGCCGAGATCGCCAAGGCGAGCTCCGACGACGTCGCCGCGATGTTCTTCACCTCGGGAACGACGGGAACGGCCAAGGGCGTCGTCCACAGCCACCACACGCTGATCGACCGCGCCGGCGCCCGCGCGCGCTTCGACAAGCTGAACGAACGCGACGAAGTCCTCGCGTACCTGCCGCCGGCGTGGATCGGCCAGAACATCTTCTCGTACGCGCAGTGGCTCGCGTGCGGCTACGTCGTCAACTGCCCCGAGTCGGCGAACACGGTGATGCTCGACCTGCGCGAGATCGGGCCGACGTACTACTTCGCGCCGCCGCGCGTCTTCGAAGGGCTGCTGACGACGGTCATGATCCGCATGGAGGACGCGGCGCGGCCGAAGCGCTGGCTGTTCGAGCGCTGCATGGCGCTCGCGCGGCGCGTCGGCCCGGCGCGCCTGGACGGCAAGGCCCTGGCGCTCGTCGACCGCATCGCGTGGGCGATCGGCAACGTGCTCGTCTACGCGCCGCTGAGGAACACCCTCGGCTTCTCGCGCGTGCGCGTCGCCTACACCGCGGGCGAAGCGATCGGACCCGACCTGTTCGTCTTCTATCGCTCGATCGGCATCAACCTCAAGCAGCTCTACGGCTCGACCGAGACGGCGGTGTTCGTCTGCCTGCAGCCCGACCACGAGGTTCGCAACGACACCGTCGGCGTCCCGATCGAAGGCGTCGAGATCCAGGTCAGCGACGCCGGCGAGGTGCTCGTGCGCTCGCCCGGGCTGCTGAAGGCGTACTACAAGGATCCCGCGGCGACCGCCGAAGTGCTCGGCGCCGACGGCTGGTACCGCACCGGCGACGCCGGCTTCCTCGACGCGTCGGGGCACCTCAGGATCATCGACCGCGCCAAGGACGTCGGCCGCATCGTCGGCGGCGCCAACGACGGCGCGCTCTTCGCGCCGAAGTACATCGAGAACAAGCTCAAGTTCTTCCCGTACGTCAAGGAAGCGGTCGCGTTCGGCGACGGGCGCGACAAGGTGTGCGCGTTCGTCAACGTCGACTTCGAGGCGGTCGGCAACTGGGCCGAGAAGCGCAACCTTCCGTACGGCAGCTACACCGATCTGGCGCAGAAGCCCGCGGTGCTCGAGCTCGTGCGCGAGTGCGTCGAGAAGGTCAACGCCGACCTCGCCGCCGACGAGCGCCTCGCCGGCTGCCAGATCAGCCGCTTCCTCGTGCTGCACAAGGAGCTCGACGCCGACGACGGCGAGCTGACGCGCACGCGCAAGGTCCGTCGCCGCTTCATCGCCGAGCGCTACCAGGTCCTCGTCGACGCGCTCTACGGCGACAAGAGCGAGCAGCACGTCGAGACCGAGGTGCGCTTCGAGGACGGCCGCACCGGCAAGGTCGCGGCGACGCTCAGGATCGTCGACGTCAGGACGTATCCGCCGGTGGGGCGGGCGGCGTGATGGCGGGGCGCGCAGCCGGCGACGTCGTCCTCGAGGTGCGCAAGATCAGCCTCGCGTTCGGCGGCGTGAAGGCGCTCACCGACATCAGCTTCGACGTCCGCGAGCACGAAATCCGCTCGATCATCGGCCCGAACGGCGCCGGCAAGAGCTCGATGCTCAACTGCATCAACGGCGTCTACCAGCCGCAGCAGGGCGAGATCACCCTGCGCGGCCGCACGTTTCGCCACATGAAGCCGCGGCAGGTCGCCGAGATGGGCGTCGCGCGCACGTTCCAGAACCTCGCGCTCTTCAAGGGCATGAGCGTGCTCGACAACATCATGACCGGACGCAACCTGAAGATGCGCACCAACCTGCTGCAGCAGGCGATCCGCTTCGGCGCGGCCGAGCGCGAGGAGACGGCGCATCGGATCGTCGTCGAGCGGATCATCGACTTCCTCGAGATCCAGCCGTACCGCAAGGTGCCGGTCGGGCGCCTGCCGTACGGGCTGCAGAAGCGCGTCGACCTCGGCCGCGCGCTCGCGATGGAGCCGCTCCTGCTCCTGCTCGACGAGCCGATGGCGGGGATGAACCTCGAGGAAAAGCAGGACATGAGCCGCTTCATCCTCGACGTCAACGACGAGTTCGGAACGACGATCGTCCTCATCGAGCACGACATGGGCGTCGTCATGGACCTCTCCGACCGCGTCGTCGTGCTCGACTACGGCAGGAAGATCGGCGACGGCTCGCCGGCCGAGGTGCGCGCCAACCCCGACGTCGTCAGCGCCTATCTCGGCACCGTCCACTGAAAGCGCGGATCGACGATGGGCCCGTTCCTCGAGACCCTGATCGGCGGCCTGA
>JASLGD010000033.1 GCA_030150305.1 Caldimonas sp.
CCAAGCCGCTCTCGGACAGCCAGATCTCGCAGATGCTCGACGAGCAGGGCATCCACGTCGCCCGCCGCACCGTCGCCAAGTACCGCGAGGCGCTGAAGATCGCGCCGACGCAGCTGCGCAAGGCCATGTAGCCGCCGCGCCGCGCGGCTCAGGGCGCGAGCGCGGTGCTGCGCGCGAACGGGATCGTCGTCGTCTCGATGTCGATCAGCGGCGCGAGCTCGAAGACGTTGCGATAGCCGTAGTCGTAGAGCGCGACGAACGTCGAGAGGTTGAGCGAGGCGCTCGCCAGCTTCTTCGGAAACGGGCCGTCGGCGCCGCGAAAGTTGTTGTTGCAGTAGATCAGGATGCGGACGTCCTTGTCGGGCAGGAGCGCGGCGAGCGACTCGATCGCGATGTCGGGAAAGCTCAGGTGGAGCGCGCCCTCGACGTGCAGCTCGTCGTACTTCTCCCTGCTGCGCGCGTCGAGCACGATCGTTGCCGGCTCGCCGCGCATGCGCACGAACTCGGCCTCGGAGATCCGCCGATGCTCGCGCTCGGCGAGCGCGGCGCCGGCGACGCGCAGGAACGCCGCCGCATCGATCGCAGGGTTGACAATCGGCTCGACCGCCTCGGTGCCCTGGGCGGCGGCGCCGAAGCTCGCCGCGGCGACGATCAGCGAGACTGCGAGCCTTCTCGGCGAGCGCGCCATGGATCCTCCTTGTCGGCCGCGGCGGCGGTTCTCCACTGAACGCGGTCGACGTCGTCGTTGTTGACGCGCCGCCCCGCCGTCGGTCCGCCGTTCGATTTCCTCCGAAGCCGATGCCCCTTCCGCTCTTCCTGCCCTGCGCCGCCGGAGTCGAGCCGCTGCTCGAAGCCGAGGTGCGCGCGCTGCTGCCCAACGCCGCGGTGCGCGCCGCGCGCGGCGGCGTCGCCCTCGGCGGCGATCCGCACGAGGTCATGGTCCTCAACCTCGAGAGCCGGCTCGCGCAACGCGTGCTGATCGAGGTCGCCGAAGCGCCGTACCGCGACGAGCGCGACCTCTACGAGCTCGCGCGCGGCGTCGCGTGGTCGGACTGGATCACGCCGCGGCAGACGCTGCGCGTCGACGCCACCGCGCAGCGCAGCCCGCTGAAGAGCCTGCGCTTCGCCGCGCTGCGCATCAAGGACGCGGTGTGCGACCGCATGCGCGACGAGCACGGCGTGCGCCCCGACGTCGACACCGCGCGGCCCGACCTGCCGATCGTGCTGCACGCCGGCGCCGAGCGCGCCGCGGTCTACGTCGACAGCTCGGGCGAGGCGCTCTTCAAGCGCGGCTGGCGCGAGGACCGCGGCGAAGCGCCGCTGAAGGAGACGCTCGCCGCCGCGATGCTCGCCGCCGCAGGCTGGCGCGGCACGCGCGCGCACGGCGGCGCGCTGCACGATCCGTGCTGCGGCGCCGGCACGATCGCGATCGAGGCGGCGCAGATCGCGATGGGCATGGCGCCGGGCCGGCTGCGCCGGTTCGCGTTCGAGCGCCTGCTGCCGTTCGCCGACGCGACGCAGCGCAGCGCATGGCAGGCGCTGCAGGCCGCGGCCGCGGCGCGCGTGCACGCGCCAGCGGTGCCGATCTTCGCCAGCGACATCGCGTTTCGCATGGTCGACTTCGCGCGCCGCAACGCCGCGCGCGCCGGCGTCGCGGAGGCGATCGAGTTCCACGGCGGCGACGCGCTCGAGCGCCCGGCGCCGACGTTGCCGCCGGACCTGCCGGGAACGCTGATGGTCAATCCGCCCTACGGCGAGCGGATCGAGATCGCCGGCAAGGCGGCGAGCGCGCGCCGCGCGCCGCCGTCGCGCGAGCGCGATGCGCCCGACGACTTCTTCGCCCGCCTCGCGGCGCACTGGAAGCGCGCGTACACCGCGCATCCCGCGGGCTGGACCGCGTGGATCCTCAGCCCCGACGCGAAGCTGCCGAGCGCGATGCGGCTGAAGGAATCGCGCCGGATCCCGATGTGGAACGGCCCGATCGAATGCCGCCTGTTCCGCTTCGATCTCGTCGCCGGCTCCGCGCGCGCCTCTACGAAGCCATCGTGATCTCGGCGCGCCGGCGCAACGCGCGGCTCATCGCCGCTCGCCTCCGCCGTCCGCGAGCAAGCGCACGCCGAGCCACGCGAGCCAGGCGAGCGGCGCGGTGTCGGCGCGCAGCACGCGTGCGCCGAGGCCGACGCGGACGAATCCGTGCGCGACCGCGGCTTCCTCCTCGGCCGGCGCGAGCCCGCCCTCGGGACCGCTCAGGACGACGATGCGCGCGGGCGGCGTCGCGTTCGCGCCGACGCGCCCGAAGAGCGCGCGCTCCGGATCGAGCGCCGACGGATCGAAGCTGAGCACGAAGCGCGTCGCGCCGCCCGCGTCCGCGCTCGCGAGCCACTGCGCGACCGGCACGATCGGCAGCACCGTCGCGACGCGCGCGCGTCCGCACTGCTCGCTCGCCGAGGCGGCGACCGCCTGCCAATGGCGGCGGCGCGCCTCGGCGCGCTCGCCGGAGAGGCGCAGCACCGCGCGCGCGC
>JASLGD010000074.1 GCA_030150305.1 Caldimonas sp.
CTTCGCTGCGCTCAGGATGGCTCGCTGCGCGCGCGAGCGCGCCGCGAGTCACTTCCAGAGAGCGCACTTGCTCTCGGCCTTGGTCGTCCACGCCGCGTCGCCCTTGAACGTCTCGACGATGTTGTAGTAGTCCCAGGGCTCGGTCGACTTGTCCGGCGACTTGACCTGCATCAGGTACATGTCGTGGATCATGCTGCCGTCGTCGCGGATCCAGCCGCCCTTGGCGTAGATGTCGTTGATCTTGGTCTTCTTCATCTGCGCGAGGACCTTGTCCGAGTCGTCGCTGCCGGTCGCCTTGACCGCGTTCAGGAACTGCAGCGTCGCCGAGTAGTCGGCCGCCTGCAGCGACGACGGCATGCGCTTGAACTTCTCGAAGAACTTGCGGCTCCACGCGCGCGTCTCGGCGTCGCGGTTCCAGTACCAGCTGTCGGTCAGGTACATGCCCTGCGTCGCCTTCAGGCCGAGCGAGTGGACGTCGTTGATGAACATCAGGAGGCCGGCGAGCTTCATCGTCTTCGTGATGCCGAACTCGTTGGCCGCCTTGATCGAGTTGATCGTGTCGCCGCCGGCGTTGGCGAGGCCGAGGATCTGCGCCTTGCTCTGCTGCGCCTGCAGCAGGAACGACGAGAAGTCGCTCGCCGAAAGCGGATGCCGCACCGAGCCGACGACCGTGCCGCCGGCCGCCTTGACGACCGCCGTCGTGTCGTTCTGCAGCTGGGTGCCGAACGCGTAATCGGCGGTCAGGAAGAACCAGGTCTTGCCGCCGGCCTTGACGACCGCGTTGCCCGTGCCCTTGGCGAGCGCCGTCGTGTCGTACGCGTAATGGACCGTATACGGCGAGCACTGCTCGTTGGTGAGCGCCGAGGTGGCGGCGCCGATCGAGATGTAGAGCTTCTTCTTCTCCTGCGCGACCTTCGCCATCGCCAGGCCGGTGCCCGAGTTGGTGCCGCCGACGAGCATGTCGACGCCTTGGGTGTCGAACCACTCGCGTGCCTTCGCGGCGGCGACGTCGGGCTTGTTCTGGTGGTCGGCGACGAGCAGCTCGACCTTCTTGCCGGCGACGTTGCCGCCGGCGTCGGCGATCGCCATCCGGATCGCCTCGGCTCCGGCCGGGCCGTCGATGTCGGCGTAGAGGCCCGAGAGGTCGGTGATGAAGCCGATCCGGATCACGTCGCCCGAGATCTGCGCTTGCGCGGGCGCGCTGCCGAACATGGCGGCGAGCGCGAGGCTGCACGCCGGAACGATGGACTTGAGCTTGAACATGGGCAACGGTCTCCTGTGACGAACGATGAAGAAAGCGGTGCGAATCAGACGCCGAGGTACTCGTGCAGGCGCGCCATGCGCGCCGGCAGCTCGGCCTGGGTGAACTGCTGGATGACCTGGCCGTGCTCCATGACCAGGAAGCGGTCGGCGAGCGGCGCCGCGAAGCGGAAGTTCTGCTCGACCATGACGATCGTGTAGCCGCGCTCGCGCAGGCTCTTCACGACCTCGCCGAGCTTTTGCACGATGACCGGCGCGAGGCCCTCGGAGATCTCGTCGAGGAGGAGCAGCCGCGCACCGGTGCGCAGGATGCGCGCGACCGCGAGCATCTGCTGCTCGCCGCCCGACAGGCGCGTGCCCTGGCTCGCGGCGCGCTCCTTCAGGTTCGGGAACATCGCGTAGATCTGCTCGACGCTCATGCCGCCTTCGGCGAGCGCGGGCGGCAGCATCAGGTTTTCTTCGGCCGACAGGCTCGAGAAGATGCCGCGCTCCTCGGGGCAGTAGCCGATCCCCATGCGCGCGATGCGGTGCGTCGCGAGGCCGGCGGTCTCGACGCCGTGGACCTTGATCGATCCCTTGCGCGCGCCGATCAGCCCCATGATCGCGCGCAGCGTGCTCGTGCGACCGGCGCCGTTCCTGCCGAGCAGCGTCACCACCTCGCCCTCGTCGACGTGGAAGTCGACGCCGTGCAGGACGTGCGACTCGCCGTACCAGCCGTGCAGGTTCGCGACGTCGAGGAAGCGCGTTGCCATCAGTGCCCGCCCGGCCGCCCGAAGGGCACTGCCGCCCGCGCGGGGGGCAGCGAACGAAGTGAGCTGTGGGGCTTCATGTCAGTGCGCACCGGCGAGCTCGGTCTGCGAGGTGCCCATGTACGCCTCGATCACGGCGGGGTTCTTCGACACCTCGGCGTACGGGCCTTCGGCGAGCGTCGCGCCGCGCGCGAGCACCGTGATCGTGTCCGCCAGCTTGGCGACGACGCTCATGTTGTGCTCGACCATCAGCACGGTGCGGCTCGCCGCGACCTTCTTGATCAGCTCGCGGATGCGGTCGACGTCCTCGAGCCCCATGCCCTGCGTCGGCTCGTCGAGCAGCATCAGCGTCGGCGACATCGCGAGCGTCGTCGCGATCTCGAGCGCGCGCTTCCTGCCGTAGCTGAGCTCGACCGCCGGCAGCGCCGCGTAGGCTTCGAGGTCGACCGCGCGCAGCAGCTCGATCGCCTCGGCGTTGAGCGCGTCGAGCGAATGCTCGGAGCGCCAGAACTGGAACGACGTGCCGAGCTTGCGCTGCAACGCGACGCGCACGTTCTCGAGCACCGAGAGGTGCGCGAACACCGCCGAGATCTGGAACGAGCGGACGACGCCGCGGCGCGCGATCGCCGCCGGCTGCTCGGCCGTGATGTCGCTGCCGTCGAAGACGATCCGGCCCGACGTCGGCGTCAAGAACTTCGTCAGAAGGTTGAAGCAGGTCGTCTTGCCGGCGCCGTTCGGGCCGATCAGGGCGTGGATCGTGCCGCGCCGCACCTTGAGGTCGACCTTGTCGACGGCGACGAAGCCCTTGAACTCCTTGCTGAGCGCGCGCGTCTCGAGGATGAGATCACCGGCGCCGGTCGCTGCGAGCGCGGCGTCGCTCATGCCGCTTCCCTGGCGAGGCGAGGCGCCGCGCCACCGATCCGCTCGGTGAGCGCGCGCGCGACGTCGATCGCGGCCTCGCGATGTCGGGCACCGCGCGATTCGCCGAGCAGCGCCTTGTTGATGCACACCGAGACGGCGGCCGCGACCTGCCCCGCCGCGTCGAACACCGGCGCGCCGAACGAATAGACGCCCTCGCGGACGCCTTCGTCGTCGATGCTCCAGCCGCGCCGCCGCGTCGCGGCCAGCTCGCGCTGCAGCGCCTCGAGGCTGCGCGGGCCCTTGGCCGTGAGGCGCGTGCGCAGGTGGCCGCCGATGCGCCGTGCCACCTCGTCGGGCGGCAGATGCGCGAGCATCGCCTTGCCGCTTCCGGAGAGGTGCGCCGGCAGGCGCATGCCGACGTTGAACGCAAGGCCGAGCGGCCGGGCGCTGTTGCGCACCGCGACGTAGAGCGCCTCGCTGCCGGAGAGCACCGAAAGGACGACGGTCTCTTCGGGCGCGTGCCGGCGATCGGCC
>JASLGD010000075.1 GCA_030150305.1 Caldimonas sp.
GGCGGCGCGCTGCCGACGCGCGCCGCGACCGCGCGCTTCGACCCGGGCGCAACCGCAGGCGAAGCCGGCTCGCGCTGAAGCGTCAATCGCGCGCGAAGCTGTACGGCCCGCCGCGCTCGAGCGCGCGACGGTACGCGGGCCGGGTGTGGATCTTCTTCAGGAACGCCATCAGCCGCGGCCGGCTCTCGTCGAGCCCGGCGCGCTGCTGCGCCGCCTCGACCGGAAAGCTCATCTGGATGTCGGCCGCGCTGAACGTCGACCCGGCGAACCATTCGCTGCGCTCGAGCTCGCCTTCCATGAAGTCGAGCTGCCGCTTCAGGTTCGGCTCGATCATCATCGTCTTCACCTTGCGCGAGAGCCCGCGCGCGACCGGCCGGACGAAGAACGGCATCGGCCCGCTCTCGATGCGATCGAAGACGAGCTTCATGAGCAGCGGCGGCATCGCCGAGCCTTCGGCGAAGTGCAGCCAGTAGGTGAACCGGCGCCGGTCGTCGGTGCCGGCGGGCGGGCGCAGCAGCCCGGCGCCGTACTTGTCGAGCACGTGCTCGATGATCGCGCCCGACTCGGCGAAGACAGCGCCGTCGTCGACGACGACCGGCGACTTGCCGAGCGGGTGGATGCGCGCCAGCTCCGGCGGCGCGAGCATCGTCTGCGGATCGCGCTCGTACTTCTGGAGCTCGTACGGCACGCCGAGCTCCTCGAGCAGCCACAGGACGCGTTGCGAGCGCGAGTTGTTGAGGTGATGGACGGTGAGCATCGGGACCCTTCGTCGACGCGGCGGCCGCATTGTCGCCGTCCGGGCACACGATCTGCCAAACCGGAAGGTCCACCCCAACGCGGAGACCACGATGGACAACGACGACGTCGTCGACACCCTCAACAAGCTGATCGAGACCTGCAAGGACGGCGAGTACGGCTTTCGCACCTCGGCCGACCACGTGAAGTCGGAGCACCTGCGGACCGTGTTTCTCGAGCGCGCCGAATCGTGCCGCAAGGGCGCGGCCGAGCTGCAGGAGCTGGTCGGGCGCTTCGGCGGCACGCCCAAGGACGACAGCAGCGCGAGCGGGACGCTGCACCGCGGCTGGGTCAGCCTCAAGAGCAAGCTGTCCGGCGACAGCGACCAGGCAGCGCTCGACGAGTGCGAGCGCGGCGAGGACGCGGCGCTCGCGCGCTACCGCGACGCGATCAGGGAAGACCTGCCCAGCGACGTCGCCGCGGTCGTGCAGCGCCAGTACGAAGGCGTCAAGCGCAACCACGACCTGGTGCGCCAGCTGCGCGACCAGCACCGCGCGACGGCGAGCTGACCGCGCCTCAGATCGACATGCGCGCGCGCACGCCGTCGGCGTGCATGTCGGCGCCGCGGCCGCGCTGCACGACCTCGCCGCGCTCCATCACGAGATACGTGTCGGCGAGCTCGGCGGCGAAGTCGTAGTACTGCTCGACGAGGACGATCGCCATCGGCCGCGCCTCGCGGTCGCCGGCCGCGAGGCCGACGTCGGCGAGCGTGCGGATGACGCGGCCGATCTCCTTGATGATCGACGGCTGGATGCCTTCGGTCGGCTCGTCGAGGACGAGCAGGCGCGGCTCGGCGGCGAGCGCGCGCGCGATCGCGAGCTGCTGCTGCTGGCCGCCCGAGAGGTCGCCGCCGCGGCGGTTCTGCATCGTCTTCAGCACCGGAAAGAGCTCGAACAGCTGCGCCGGCAGCGCGCTGCGCGAGCGCCGGGTCGCGAGGCCCATCTGCAGGTTCTCGGCGACGGTGAGGCGGCCGAAGATCTCGCGGCCCTGCGGGACGTAGCCGATGCCGCGGCGCACCCGCTGATAGGGCGTCTCGCGCGTGATGTCGGCCTCGCCGAAGCGGACCTGGCCGGAGCGAACCGGCACCACCCCCATCAGGCTCTTCAGCAGCGTCGTCTTGCCGACGCCGTTGCGGCCGAGGACGACGGTGACCTCGCCCGCGGACGCCGTGAAGGCGACGTTGCGCAGGATGTGCGAGCCGCCGTAGTACTGCTGCAGGCCCTCGACCTGGAGCAGCGGAGCGCCGTCAGCGGCCAAGATAGACCTCGACGACCTGTTCGTTCGCCTGCACGTCGGCGAGCGCGCCCTCGGCGAGAACGCGACCCTCGTGCAGCACCGTGACCTTGCGGCCGGCGCGACCGTGCGTGAGCGCGTGAATGAACTGCATGTCGTGCTCGACGACGACCAGCGAGTGGCTGCCCTCGAGCGAGAGGAAGAGCTCGGCGGTGCGCTCGGTCTCCTCGTCGGTCATGCCGGCGACGGGCTCGTCGAGGAGGAGCAGGCGCGGGTCCTGGATCAGCAGCATGCCGATCTCGAGCCACTGCTTCTGGCCATGCGAGAGCAGCCCGGCCTTCTTCTGCGCGTGCTCCTTGAGCTGGATCAGGACGAGCGTCTCGCCGATGCGGTCGAGCTGCTCGCCCGAGAGCCGGAAGAAGAGCGACGCCCGCACGTCGCGCTCGCTCTTCAGCGCGAGCTCGAGGTTCTCGAACACCGTGAGGTGCTCGAAGACCGTCGGCTTCTGGAACTTGCGGCCGATTCCCGCCTGCGCGATCTCGTTCTCGCGCAGCCGCAGGAGGTCGATCGTCGAGCCGAAGAACGCGCGGCCGGCGTCGGGCCGCGTCTTGCCGGTGATGACGTCCATCATCGTCGTCTTGCCGGCGCCGTTCGGGCCGATGATGCAGCGCAGCTCGCCGACGCCGATCGAGAGCGAGAGGCGGTCGAGCGCCTTGAAGCCGTCGAAGCTTACTGTGATGTCGTCGAGGTAGAGGATCGCGCCGTGCGCGACGTCGAGCTCGCCCGTCGCGACGCGCGACCAGCTCGCCTGGCGGCCGCCCGAGAGGCCGGCGGCCGCAGCGACGGAGCGCTCCTCGGCGGCACGGCGCGTCGCCGCGCCGGCGCTCATGAGATCGGGCGTCATCGCGAGCTTCCCGCTTCGCGCCGCAACGCGCGGCTCAGGCGCGCGAGCACGCCGTCGGAGCCGCGGACGAGGCCGACGATGCCCTGCGGCAGGAACAGCGTGACCGCGATGAACATCGCGCCGAGCGCGTACAGCCACACTTCGGGCAGCGCCTGCGTGAACCAGCTCTTCGCGCCGTTGACGAAGAACGCGCCGACGATCGGGCCGACCAGCGTGCCGCGGCCGCCGACCGCCGCCCAGATCGCCATCTCGATCGAGGCCGAAGGCGACATCTCGCTCGGGTTGATGATGCCGACCTGCGGCACGTAGAGCGCTCCGGCGACGCCGCACATCACCGCCGAGAGCGTCCAGATCGCGAGCTTGTAGGCGATCGGGTCGTAGCCGGTGAACATGACGCGGCTCTCGGCGTCGCGGATCGCCATCAGGATGCGGCCGAACTTGCTCGCGACGATCGCGCGCGCGAGGACGAAGAACGCGATCAGCGTGCAGCCGGTGATGACGAAGAGCAGCATCCGCATCGACGGCGTCGCGATCGGCACGCCGAGGATCCGCTTGAAGTCGGTGAAGCCGTTGTTGCCGCCGAAGCCGGTTTCGTTGCGGAAGAAGAGCAGCATCGCGGCGAACGTCATCGCCTGCGTGATGATCGAGAAGTAGACGCCCTTGATGCGCGAGCGGAACGCGAAGAAGCCGAACACGAACGCGAGCACGCCGGGCACGAGCACGACGAGCGCCATCTGGGCGATGAACGAGTCGGAGAGCGCCCAGTGCCAGGGAAACTCCTTCCAGTTGAGGAAGACCATGAAGTCGGGCATCGGCAGCCGGTACTGGCCGTCGCTGCCGATCTGGCGCATCAGGTACATCCCCATCGCGTAGCCGCCGAGCGCGAAGAAGACGCCGTGGCCGAGCGAGAGGATCCCGGTGTAGCCCCAGATCAGGTCCATCGCGAGCGCGCAGATCGCGTAGCACATGATCTTGCCGATCAGCTGCACCGCGTAGTCGCTGAGGTGAAACACGCTGCCCGCGGGGACGACCAGGTTGGCGACGGGAACGACGACGGCGACGACGGCGAGCGCGATCGTCACCCCGGCCCAGCCGCGCATGCCGAGCACGAGCCGGCCGCGCGGCGCGGCCGCAGGCAGCGGCAGGACTGCGGTCATGCTTCGGCGCTCCGACCCTTGAGCGCGAACAGCCCCGAAGGCTTCCTCTGGATGAAGACGACGATCAGCACGAGCACGGCGATCTTCGCGAGCACCGCGCCGGCGACGCCTTCGAGCAGCTTGTTGAGGACGCCGAGGCCGAGCCCGGCGACGACCGTCCCGGCGAGCTGGCCGACGCCGCCGACGACGACGACGAGGAACGCATCGACGATGTAGCTCTGCCCGAGGTCGGGCCCGACGTTGCCGATCTGCGAGAGCGCGACGCCGCCGAGCCCGGCGATGCCGGCGCCGAAGGAGAACGCGAGCAGATCGACCTTCTGGGTGTCGACGCCGACGCACGACGCCATGCGCCGGTTCTGCGTGACGCCGCGGATGAAGAGGCCGAAGCGGGTCCGCGCGATCAGGATCGCGACGCCGCCGAGCACGATCGCCGCGAAGGCGATGATCGCGATCCGGTTGAACGGCAGCACGACGTTGCTCATGATCTCGACGCCGCCGGAGAGCCACGACGGATTCTCGACCGCGACGTTCTGGGCGCCGAAGATCGAGCGCACCGCCTGCTGCAGCACGAGGCTGATCCCCCACGTCGCGAGCAGCGTCTCCAGCGGCCGGCCGTAGAGGAAGCGGATGACGCCGCGCTCGAGCACCGCGCCGACCGCCGCCGAGACGAGGAACGCCGCCGGGATCGCGGCGATCACGTAGGCGTCGAAGGCGCCCGGCCAGACGCTGCGAAAGACGTTCTGGACGACGTACGTCGTGTACGCGCCGATCATCATCAGCTCGCCGTGCGCCATGTTGATGACGCCCATGAGGCCGTACGTGATCGCGAGGCCGAGGGCGACGAGGAGAAGCACCGAGCCGAGGCTGATGCCGGTGAAGACGACCGCGAGGCGCTCGCCCCACGCGAGTCTCGCGCGCACCGCGCCGAGCGCCTGCTGCAGCGCCGCGCGCACCTCGGCGTCGCTCTCGCCGCCGTCGGCAAGGCGCTCCTGCAGCAGGCTCGCGACCGAGCTCTCGCTGCTGTTGGCGAGCGCGGCGACCGCCGCGAGGCGCTTCGAGCGATCCGACGACGCGATCAGGACGGTCGCCCGCATCCGTTCGAGCCCGCTCTTCAGAGACGCGTCGGTCTCGGCGGCGATCGCCTTCTCGACCAGCGGCAGCTGCGCTTCCTCGAGCGACGACTTGGCGAGCTCGGCGACGGCGGCGCGGCGGACGGCGACGTCGCTCGAGACGAGCTTCAGACCCGCGAGCGCGGCGTCGAGCGCGCCACGCATGCGGTTGTTGCTGCTGGCATCGTCGGCGTCGTCGGGAACGCGGGCCGGAGCGCCGGTCGCGGCGTCGACGCCCTTGCCGTCGCTGCCGACGATGAACACCTTGTCGCCCTTGATCTTGACGTTGCCGTCGATCAGCGCCTGCGCGAGCACGGCGGCGCGCGCGTCGCCGGCCGCGACGGCGGCGTTGAGCGCGGCGATGCGCGCGTCGTTGTCGCCGGTCGAGATCTCGAGCGCCTGCTCGGGCGTGAGCGCACGAGCAGGCAACGCCAGCGCCGCCAGCAGCAGCGCCAGCCACCGTGCCATGCTGAGCAACGTGGAGGATCTCATCGTGATGGCTCGCAGAGATCCTTCGCTTCGCTCAACAGGACGTCGCGGGCGCAGCCCGGTGATCCGTCGCTCTGCTCAGGATCACCGGGAGGGCAGTGCCCTCCGGGTCACTTCTTCGCCATCGTGGCGACCGGCTCGTCCTTCTTGCCCTTGTTCTCGGGGATGAACGGGCTCCACGGCTGCGCCTTGATCGGGCCCGGCGTCTTCCAGACGACGTTGAACTGGCCGTCGGGCTTGATCTCGCCGATGAAGACCGGCTTGTGCAGGTGGTGGTTCTTCGGGTCCATCGTCGACGTGAAGCCGCCCGGCGCCTTGAACGTCTGCCCGGCCATCGCCGCGATCACCTTGTCGGTGTCGGTCGACTTCGCCTTCTCGACGGCCTGCGCCCACATGTGCATGCCGATGTACGTCGCTTCCATCGGGTCGTTCGTGAGCGGCTTGTCCTTGTGGCCGGCGATGTTCTTGGCCTTCGCGTAGTCGCTCCACTCCTTGATGAACGCGGCGTTGGTCGGGTTCTTGATCGACATGAAGTAGTTCCACGCCGCGAGGTGGCCGACGAGCGGCTTGGTGTCGACGCCGCGCAGCTCCTCCTCGCCGACGGAGAAGGCGACGACCGGAACATCGGTCGCCTTCAGGCCCTGGTTGCCGAGCTCCTTGTAGAAGGGCACGTTCGAATCGCCGTTGATCGTCGAGACGACGGCCGTCTTCTTGCCTTCGGAGGCGAACTTCTT
>JASLGD010000076.1 GCA_030150305.1 Caldimonas sp.
GACGCTCTTCCTGAAGTACTGCAGCCGCTGCCGCCAGGTCGCGCGCGGCATGCGCGCGTAGTCGTTCCTGCGCGCGATGTACCAGGTGACGCCGCACAGCATGAGCGTCAGCAGCGTGCCCGGCAGCAGGCCGGCGACGAACAGCGCGCCGATCGAGGTGTTGGTCGAGATCGCGTAGATCACCTTCGGGATCGACGGCAGCATCAGGATGCCGAGCGAGCCCGCAGTGATGATCACGCCGGCGCCGAAGCGCATCGGATAGCCATGCGCGACCATCGCCGGCAGCACGATCGAGCCGATCGCGACGACCGTGGCGACGCTCGAGCCGCAGACGAGCGCGAACATCGCGCAAGCGAGGATCGAGGCGAGCGCGAGGCCGCCGTGGAAGTGGCCGACGAGCGAGGTCGCGAAGTCGATCATCCGTCGCGCGACGCCGCCGTGGGTGAGGAAGTTGCCGGCGAGGATGAAGAAGGGGATCGCCATGATTTCCCACTTCTCGATGCCGGTGAAGAGCTTCAGCGCCACCGACTCGAGCGGCACCTGCGTCATCGTCAGGATGAACGTGAGCACCGTCAGGCCGAGCGAGATCGAGATCGGCATCCCGGTCAGCATCAGCGCCAGCAGCAGGCCGAACAGGACGGCTGCGTTCATCGCCCGCTCCGGCCGTCGGGGCCGCCTTCACGCTCGCGTTGCTCGCCCTCGGCGAGCGTCTCGCCGATCAGCGGCGCGTCGTCGCGGACCCCTTCGACGTGCGCCGGATCGTGGCGAGGCAGCTCGCCGGTGCGCGCGAACGTCCACGCGACCTGGAGGAAGCGCAGGCACATCAGCGACGAGCCGAGCGGGATCGCCGAGTAGACGAGCCAGGTCGGCCACTCCAAGTCGGGCGTCGTCGGCCCTTCGAAGAGGTCCGGCGAGTCGATCCCGAGCAGATGGAAGAACGCGTAGTGCGCGCCGTTGTCCCACACGAAGTGGGCGCCGAGCGCGGCGATCGCGCCCGTGAAGACGGCACCGGCGAGGAGGCCGAACAGGATCACGCGGGCGCGATTGCGGTCGCCCAGACGCTTGACGAGGACGTCGACGCCGACGTGGATGCCGGTCCGGACGCCATACGCGGCGCCGAACTTGCACATCCAGACGAACATGATGATGCACAGCTCCTGCGCCCAGCTGAAGTTGAGCTGCAGCATCCAGTCCTGGACGCCAGGGATCGGCGCGCCTGCGAGATAGCGGTGCACGACCGAGACGAAGATGATCAGCGTGGCGCCGCCCATCAGCGCGGCGATCAGCCACTCCTCGAGATGGTCGAGCGCCCTCATCGTCCGGGTTCCAAACCGGCGATTGTGCAGTCGGTGGTCTCGCGCTCGCCGCCTGGCGACTCAGCGTTTGCCCGGGTCGCGCGGTCCTGCCGCGCTGGCGCGTGGCGATGCTCAGCTGCGCTCGCGATGCATCTGCCCGGCGCGCCGGACGAAGGCGTCGACCATCGAGCGCGCGACGTAGTCGACGGCGGGACGGGCGATTCGGTCGAGCAGCCCGTCGGCGATCTCGTAGTCGACGTCGAGCTCGACCTTGCAGCCGAGCGCGCCGAGCGCGGTCAGCTGCCAGTCGCCGTCGAAGCGGCGGAACGGACCGTCGACGACGCGCAGGCGAAGCCACTCGGGGCGGCGCTTGCGGTTGCGCGTCACGAACGAGAAGCGCACCTCGAAGAACGCGAAGTCGACCTTGCCCGCGACCCAGTCGTCGCTGCGCTCGAGGATCGCCGCGCCGACGCACCACGGCATGAACTGCGGATAGTGCTCGGCCTGCTCGATCAGATCGAACATGCTCTCGGCCGGATACGGGACGAGCACCGAGCGGCGAACGTGCACTGCGCTGGCTGCGCCCGTCGCGGGCCGGGCGCTTGCGATCGAAGAGGCTCATCTTGCCACTGCCGCCGGCTTGCACGCGGCGCGTTCGGCGAAGCTGATGCACGGCGAGGCAGCGGCGCGGCGGCGATTCCGTAGCCCTTTGGGTCACCTTCCCTTTTGCGCCGCGCTGGTTCAGACTCGCGCCGCGACGGGCAGACAGCCGTCGCACCGTGCCCTGCTCGCCAGCGCGGCGAGCGAGATCGGGACCGACGTGACCGCTTGAAGGAAACCGACCATGAGGAAGCTTCCGTTCACCATCGCTGCCACGGCGCTCGTTGCGTTCGCGGGTGCTGCGTTCGCAGACCCGGCCGATGACATCATCGCGAAGAACAAGTGCCACAGCTGCCACACCGCGACGACGACCAAGAAGGCGCCGTCGTGGGCCGACGTGGCGAAGAAGTTCAACGGCGACGCCGGCGCCGAGGGCAAGATCGTCGAGTTCCTGAAGACCGGCGGCAGCGAAGACCACAAGAAGGTCGCCGCCAGCGACGCCGACCTGAAGGCGGTCGCGCAGAAGGTCCTGGCGAGCAAGTAGGCGCAGGGGCGCAGCGATGGCCGAGGCGCGGTCGGCCGGCCGCTTCCGCAGGGCTTGGCGCTGGCTGTTCTCGCCGTCGGCGCGCTGGTCCGTGTTCGCGCTGGTCGCGATCGGCCTCGTCGTCGGCGCGCTCGGGGTGATCGGCACCGGGGTCATGGTCGCGGCGACGGGAACGAGCGAGTTCTGCGGCACGACCTGCCATTCGCACCAGCAGTTCGTCTATCCCGAGCACCAGCAGAGCGTCCACTACAGCAACCGCACCGGCGTGCGCGCGTCGTGCACCGACTGCCACGTCCCGCACCACTATCCGGCCAAGCTCATCTACAAGGCCAAGGCGGGGATGCGCGACGCCTGGGCCGAGCTGCGCGGCACGATCTCGACGCGCGAGAAGTTCGACCACGAGCGCTGGCGCCTCGCCAACGCGGTGTGGGACGAGATGCGCGAGAACAACTCCGAGAACTGCCGCTTCTGCCACAACCCCGCTGCGATGTCGAGCGCGAAGCAGTCGGAAGACGCGCAGAAGCAGCACAAGAAGTTCGCCAGCGGCAAGGCCACTTGCATCGACTGCCACACCGGCGTCGCGCACAAGGAGCCCGAGGAGCCGAAGGAGCCGGCGAAGCCCGCCGCCGCCGCGGCGTCGGCGCCGTCGTAGCCTTTGACACGCTGCAATCCGCGCCCGATTGCGAGAGGTAACCCGAGGGAACCAAGGTCCCATTGCTGGCTCGCTGGCGGCACCGTAAGGTTTTGCCGCCGGCGCTCGGGTCGGTCGTCACCGTCGCAGCGCGATCTTGGCCAGCGGGGCGCTCAGGAGCACGGCATGGGCAGCCGATGGATTGCGAATTGGCGTGGGGCGGCGCTCGCAGCAATGTTCGCCGCGGCACTCGCCGGCTGCGGTGGGGGCAACAACCCATTCACGACGACGCAGGTGACGCCGCCGCCGGCGCCGCCGGGCCCCGGGGCGGCGAACGCGGTCAACGTCGGCAGCAACGCGATCACCGACCAGGCGCAGATCAAGGCGAACGCAGCCGTCTGGGCCGCGCTGCTGCCGACGGTGACGATCACCCGCGTCGCGGTCGCCGGCCCTCCGGTCGTCGACTTCATCGTCACCGACGACAAGGGCCACGCGATCGTCGGGCTCGGCAACACGAGCAAGAGCTCGACGGCGACGGTCGCGAGCTATCCCAATCTCGCGTTCGCGATCGCCAAGCTCGTCCCGGGCTCGGGCGGCTCCCCGAGCAAGTGGGTGAGCTACATCGTCACGTCGGTGCCGAGCACGACCTCGGCGGCGGCGCCGAGCCGGCCGAGCACCGACAACACCGGAACGCTCGTCGACCACGGCGACGGCAGCTACACGTACACGTTCTACCGCGACATCACCGCGGTCCAGTCGCAGCTCGCCGGGATGTCGGTGAGCCCGCCGAACGACATCGCCGACCTCGGCGACGTCTCCTTCAACGCCAGCCTGACGCACCGCGTGACGATCGCGCTCTCGGGCAGCGCGCCGGCGACCGGCTCGAACACGCCGACCGGCGCCAGCTCGGCCGTGGCATCGGTGTCGATGACGAATCCCGCGAACGGCATCTACGACTTCGTGCCGGTGACCGGCGCCGCGGTGACCGCGAACAGCTTCACCCGCGACATCGTCGCCAACGCGAACTGCCAGAACTGTCACCGCAAGCTCGGCGGCGTGCCGGGCCTCAGCGACGCCGACAACGCGGCGGGCTTTCACGGCGGCAGCCGCAACAACGTCCAGTACTGCGCGGTGTGCCACACCGACCAGCGCCGTTACGGCCAGACCGAAGCGACCTTCACGCTCGACGGCGCCGTGCGCACGTTCACCTCGGAGACGCGGCTGGTCGACGGCCGCACGATCGGCAACCTGCCGAACTACATCCACAAGATCCACATGGGCCCGCTGCTGGTCCACCAGAACTACGACTACGCCGGCGTGATTCCCGAAGCGACGACGTTCCCGCAGGACATCCGCAACTGCACGTCGTGCCACGACGCGTCGAGCGCGTCGAAACTGTCGACCAAGACGAAGAACGGCGACGCCTGGAAGACGAACCCGAGCACGCTCGCGTGCGGCTCGTGCCACGACGGCATCGACTTCAAGACCGGCACCGGCGTCACGGTGCGCGATGCGCAGGCCGGCCTGACGGTCACGAACATCAACGGCAGCGGCCTCGCGCACCCGGCCGGCCCGCAGGCCGACGACTCGCAGTGCGCGAACTGCCACAAGAGCAACGGCAGCTTCCCCGATGCCGACATCGACCTCGCGCACCTGCCGGTGACGCCGCCGAACCCGAACAACGCGCTCGCCGTGACCGGCGGCAGCTCGAACACCAACTCGGCGTGGATCGCGTCCGGCGGCTCGGTCGGCAGGCTGCCGCCGGGAGCGATCGCGGTGACCTACGAGGTGCAAAGCGTCTCGCGCAACGCGAACAAGCAGCCGGTCATCGTCTTTCGCTGGCTGCAGAACGGCACGCCCGTCCCGATCAACAACTTCGCCACCGCCGCCGTCAACCCGGCGACGGGACAGAAGGAGATGTGGGACAACTTCATGGGCTCGCCTAGCGCGCAGTTCGTCTTCGCCGTGCCGCAGGACGGCATCGCGGCGCCGGCCGACTTCAACGCATCGGCGTCCGGCTATCTGCGCAAGATCTGGGACGGGACGGCGACCGGCAGCAGCGCCGGCACGCTCACCGGTCCCGACGGAAGCGGCTTCTACACGGTGACGCTGACCGGCGTCACCGTGCCCGACAACGCAGTCATGCTGACCGGCGGCATGGGCTACTCGTACAGCGTGACGAGCTCGCTGCCGCTGACGCAGACCAACCTCGCCGCCTACCCGGTCAGCGACCCGGTCGCCGGACAGACCAACAAGCAGGGCGGCCTGATCGTGATCGCACCGAACGTGCAGATGGTCGCGACCGGCTACAGCGGCCGCCGTCCGATCGTCGAGGACGCGCGCTGCAACGCCTGCCACCAGGAGCTCGGCACGTTCACGACCGACGCGTTCCACGCCGGCCAGCGCAACGACGCGACGACGTGCTCGTGGTGCCACACGCCGAACAAGACGAGCAACGGCTGGTCGGCCGACTCGACCTACTTCGTCCATGCGATCCACGCGTCGGCGATGCGGCAGAACCAGTTCACCTGGAACGCGACCTCGCCGACGCAGGGGTTCTGGCTCGTGACGTTCCCCGGCATCCTCAGCGATTGCCAGACGTGCCACCTGCCGAAGACGTTCGACTACAGCGCGCCGACGTCGGCGGCGGCGTACGCCAATCGGCAGTTCCGCACCGTCGGGCAAGGCACCTACAGCGCGTCGTTCGAGAACTCGCCGTACGTCACGGTGGGCGTCAACTACGGCAGCGGCTTCTCGTTCAGCGCCTCGTCGGGGACGACGACGCCGGCGGCGCCGACGACGCTCGTCATCTCGCCCACGGTCACGGCCTGCTCGGCGTGCCACGATGCGGCGACCTCGCACTTCCAGTTCAACGGCGGCTCGTTCTACGAGGCGCGCAGCACCGCGATCAACGGCGTCGGCGAGCCGTGCCTGAATTGCCACGGCGCCGGCAAGTCGCAGGACATCGCCGTCGTGCATCCGGGGAACAACTGAATGGAAGCGCGCGCCGCGGTTCTCCATGCGCTGCTCGCGTCCGCCGCGCTCCTCTTCGGCACCTCGGCGCACGCGCAGGCCGCGAGCGCTCCTGCGGCGAGCGCTTCGGCAACCGCCGCCGCGAGCAGCGCGCCGGCCAAGCCGCGCAAGCCGCTGCCGCCGCGCGAGCAGTACAGCGACGAGGGCGCCGACACGTGCCTGGGCTGCCACGACGACGTCTCGGCGACGTATTCGGGCGCAGCGATCTTCAAGACCAAGCACGCCTTCCGCAACGACGCGCGCGCACCGTTCGGCCCCGGCGGACTGCAATGCGAGGCTTGCCACGGCCCCGGCGCGCGCCACGCCGCGAGCAAGAATCCGGACTCGATCAACAGCCTCAAGAAGACGTCGTCGCAGACGCCGCAGGAGCGCAGCCAGCCCTGCCTCGCCTGCCACCAGGCCGGCGCACGGATCGGCTGGCACGCCAGCGCCCACGAGCGCAACAACCTCGCGTGCAGCGACTGCCACAAGGTGCACAGCGACCACGGCGATCCGATGCTCGCCAAGGCATCGCAACCCGAGGTCTGCTTCACCTGTCACCGGACCCAGCGCGCGGACTTCCAGAAGACGTCGACGCATCCGGTCCGCTTCGGGCTGATGACGTGCAGCGACTGTCACGCGGCGCACGCGGCGACCTCGAGCACGGCGATGCTGATCAAGCCGACGCTGAACCAGACGTGCTACAGCTGCCACGCCGACAAGCGCGGCCCGCTGCTGTGGGAGCACCAGCCGGTGACCGAGGACTGCAGCCTCTGCCACAGCCCGCACGGCTCGGCGAGGAACGCCCTGCTCACGAAGTCGCCGCCGCTGCTGTGCCAGCAGTGCCACTCGCCGGCGGGCCACCCGTCGCTCGCGCTGACGAGCCAGTCGCTGCCGGGCGGCGGCGCCGGCGGCTCGATCTACCTCGTCGCCGGGTCTTGCACGAACTGCCACTCGAAGGTCCACGGCAGCAACCATCCCGCAGGAGCCAAGCTGATGCGTTGACGTCGCCGCGGGGCGCCGGCCTCGTGCGATACACCGGAACGGATGCGCGATGAAGATCTTCAGCTCCCTCCATCTGCTCGCGGCGCTCGGTGCCCTCGGCGTCGTCGGGTCTGCATCGGCGCAGGACACGTCGCAGTGGAAGTGCTCGTCGTGCCCGTATCCGAAGGGCACGACCGGCAGCGTCGACGCGGGCGTCGGCTACGTCAGCGACAAGTCGCAAAAGTTCGGCGACTTCACCGGCCTCGACAACAAGGGCGCCTACGGGATCCTCGGCGGCAACGTCAGCCGGCGCGGCGACGACGGCTACTGGGCCGACCTCTGGGGCGAGGACCTCGGCATCGACAGCCGGCGACTCTACGGCGAGTCCGGCCGCGAGGGCCGCTACACGCTGCGCGTCGGCTACAGCGAGATCGCCCGCAACTTCACCGAAGGCGCGTCCACTCCCTTCATCGGCAGCGGCGGCTCGGTGCTGACGCTGCCCGGCGGCTACCCCGCGTTCGACACCAGCGGCATGCCGCTCGCGACGACGCTGTCGCCGATCGACCTCGGCTACAAGTACAAGCGCCTCGACGTCGGCGGCAGCGTGGTCGGCGGCCGCGACTGGGGATACACGCTCAGCTACCGTCACGACGAGCGCGACGGCACGAAGCCGACCGCCGGGTCCTTCTTCTCGAACGCTTCGCAGTTCGCAGCGCCCGTGCACGAGAAGACCGACCAGGCCGAGGCCGGCTTGTCCTACGCGACGAAGAAGATGCAGGCGACCCTCGGCTACCAGTTCTCGTCGTTTCGCAACGAGAACAAGAGCGTGATCTGGACGAATCCGTTCGTCCCGGCCGCCGCCGGCGCGACGACCGGCCAGCTCGCGCTTGCACCCGACAACCAGTTCCAGCAGATCCGCGGCACCTTCGGCTACGACTTCTCGCCGACGACGCGCCTCAGCGCCGAGCTCGCGTACGGCCGCATGACGCAGGACGACGCGTTCCTGCCGACGACGCAGAACGCGTTGCTCGCACCGACGGTGCTGCCGATGCCGGCGCAGTCGCTCGGCGGCCGCGTCGACACGTTCAACGGCGGCGTCCGGCTGACGTCGGCACCGATGACCGGCCTCAAGCTCACGGCGAGCTGGGACCACGATCGGCGCGACAACAAGACGCCGATCCGCGCCTATCCGATCGTCGTCACCGACCTGTTCGCGACCGGCACCACGCGCGACAACACGCCGTTCAGCACGACCATCGACCGCGTCAAGCTGATCGGCGACTACGCCAACGGCCTTCCCGCAGCGATGCGCGTCACCGGCGCCGTCGAGGTCGACCAGCGCGACCGCAGCTACCAGGAAGTCGAGACGACCCGCGAGACGACGATCTGGGGCAAGCTCGCGGCGCAGCCGACCGAGAAGCTGACGACGTGGTTCAAGGTCGCGCATTCGTGGCGCGACAACTCGACCTACGGCACCGCGACCTGGTTCGGCTACGCCGAGAACCCGCTGATGCGCAAGTTCAACCTCGCCGACCGCGTCCGCAACAGCGCCGAGGCGCACGCCGACTTCGCGATCAGCGAGACGGTCTCGCTGGGACTGTCGGGCGACATCGCCGACGACGACTACAACCATTCACCGGTCGGGCTCACCGGATCGCGCAGCGCCAACCTCGCGCTCGAGCTGTCGGCGGCGATCAGCGAGAAGACGCACGCGCGCGGCTTCGTGCAGACGCAGCGCATCAGCTCGGACCAGAACGGCAGCCAGTCGTTCTCCGTCGTCGACTGGCACGGCTACGTCAAGGACAAGTTCGACACCCTCGGTGCCGGCATCAAGCACGCCGCGATCCCGAACAAGCTCGATCTCGGCGCCGACGTCACGTTCTCGCGCTCGCGCAGCGACACCTCGGTGTTCACGGCGCTCGGGCCGCCGCCCTTCCCGACCGCGAAGACGACGCTCGACAGCCTGACCGTCTACGCGAACTACAGGCTGAAGGACAACCTCGCGATCCTCGGCGGGCTGACGTTCGAGCACTACGACTCGACCGACTGGCACCTCGACGGCGTCGCGCCCGGCACGGTGCCGAACCTGCTTGCGCTCGGCATGCAGTCGCCGCACTACTCGGTGACCGTGCTGCGGGTTGCGCTGCGCTACCGCTTCTGACGCAGATCAGCGCCGCGACGCGCTCGCCGCCGATGCGCGCCAGTGCGCGAGCACCTCGGCTTCGCGCTCGGCGCTCAAGCCCGCACGCAGCTTCGCCTGCCGTGCCGCCGGTTGGCTGCGGAACCACGCGAGCGTGTCGGCCGCCGTCTTCTCGAGCGGGCGAAACGTCAGCCCCGCCGCGACCGCGCGCACGATCGAACGGCGTGCGAACCCGGCGCTCTCGCCTTCGCCCGGAACCCACGCCGGCAGGTCGCTCCACGGCGACACGTGCTCGGCCTCGAGGAACGCCGTCGGCACCCACGTGAGGCGCGCGTCGGCGCGGACCGCGTCGGCGATGCCGGCGAGCATCGCGCGCATCGTGAGCGGCTGCGCCGGCCCGGTTGCGTTGAAGGTTCCCGTCGTTCGCGTTTCGGCCATGCGGATCGTCCACTCGGCGAGATCGCGCGCGTCGATGAATTGCACCGGATCGCCGCCGTCGCCGGGAGCGAGCACGTCGCCGCCGCGCGCGAGGCGCACCGGCCAGTAGGTGAAGCGATCGGTCTCGTCGCCGGGGCCGACGATGAGCCCGGGCCGGATCACGGTCGTTCGCTCGCCGAACTGCCGCCGCGCCTGCTCCTCGCTCGCTGCCTTCAGCGGGCCGTACAGCTCGCCGATGCGGCCGCGCAGCGTCTCTGCGGTCTCGGCCATCGGGTCGGCGCCTGCGTAGCGCGCGACCGCGGCCGACTCGTCGGCGGCCTGGTCGTTGTCGGCGTAGACCGAGACCGTCGAGATGAAGACGTATTGGCCGACGCGATCGCGCAGGACGCGCGCGGCGTCGCGCACCCAGAACGGCAGCGTCGTCGGGTTGTCGATGCAGACGTCCCACGTCCCGCCCTCGAGCGACTTGAGGTCGCCGGTGTTGCGGTCGCCGACCAGCTCGACGACCTCGCCCGGCCACGCGTGCGGGCTGCGGCCGCGGTTGAAGAGCGTGACGTGGTGGCCGCGCGCGAGCGCGTACGCGACCTGGTGCGGGCCGGTGAAGCCGGTGCCGCCGAGGATGAGGATGCGAAGCTTCCGCTTCGGCTCGGCGGCCGCGCCGACCGCGTCCGCAGCGGCGCCGAGTTGCGGTGCGGCGAGCGCGGAGACCGCCGTGGCGGCGTGAAGAAGATCGCGGCGGGTCATGGCCATGGCGCGTGCTCGGTTGGGGTTTCCGATGCTAGGCGAGCAGCCCCGCGGTTGCACCGCCATGTCGGCGGGCCGATGATCGTCGCTCCGTTCGCAGGAGCTTTCGATGCGCCACGCTGAGCTGATCGTCCCCCGCCGCCGCGCGATCGTCGTCGCCGGCGCCGCCTTCGCGCTCGCCGCACTCGCACGCCACGGCGGCGCGCTCGCGCAGGCGACGGGCGCCAAGCTGCGCATCGGCACGATCGGCGCGGGTCGCATCGGCGGCACCGTCGGCGGCCTGT
>JASLGD010000088.1 GCA_030150305.1 Caldimonas sp.
CTCGAGCCGCACCCGCCTGCCGAGCGCTGCAGCGACCGCGAGCGCGGCGGCGCTCTTGCCCGTCGCCGTCGTCGGCCGCGACGACGACGCGCGTCGGCAGCGCGCGCAGCCACGTCAGCTGGCGCTTCGCGAGCTGCCGCGTCGCGGCAGTCGCGCGTGCCGCGAGCGCCGTGGCGTCGATCGCGCCGCCGTTCGCCGCGTCGAGCGCCTGCCACGCCTGGCGGTAGCCGACCGCGCGCATCGACGGCAGCGTCGGGTCGAGGTCGCCGCGCGCGCGCAGGGCGCGAACCTCGGCGACGAAGCCGGCGTCGAGCATCGCCGCGAAGCGTGCGTCGATGCGCGCGTGCAGCCACGCGCGTTCGCGCGGCTCGAGCGAGACGAGCGGCGGCGTGCGTCCCGACGGCCGCGTGTGCCACGCCGACAGCGGCCGGCCGCTGAGGCGATGCACCTCGAGCGCACGCTGGATGCGCTGGCTGTCGTTCGGCGCGATCCGTGCCGCGCTCGGCGGATCGACGGCGGCGAGCTCGCGGTGCAGGGCGGGCCAGCCGGCGCGCGCGGCGCGCGCGTCGAGCTCGGCGCGGAGCTCGGGGTCGGCCTCGGGGAGCGCGTCGAGGCCGTCGAACAGCGCCTTGAAGTAGAGCATCGTGCCGCCGACGAGGAGCGGAACCGCGCCGCGGGCACGGATCGCGGCGATCGCCGCGCGCGCGTCGACGACGAAGCGCGCCGCCGAGTAACGCTCGCTCGGATCGACGATGTCGATCAGATGGTGCGGCACCGCAGCGCGCTCGCTCGCGCCGGGCTTCGCGGTGCCGACGTCGAGGCCGCGGTAGACGAGCGCGGAATCGACGCTGACGATCTCGAGCCGCACCCGCCTGCCGAGCGCTGCAGCGACCGCGAGCGCGGCGGCGCTCTTGCCCGTCGCCGTCGGACCGGCGATGCAGAGCGGCTCGACGTCGCCCGGAGTCGGGTGGGGCATGCGGCGAGGGTAGCAGCCCGCGCGCCCGCCGGCCGCCGCGCGGTAGGAGCTCGCCTACGTCGCGCCGTCGCAGCGGCCCACGGCCGCGGCGATCCGCTTCCGATGGCGCCGCGTGCGCACGCCGATGCAGACTGCCGGCTTCCGTCGCTCGGTCGACGCGTCAGGAACCGTCATGCAGATGACTCTCGCCATCGGTCCGCTGATCGCCCTCATCGCCGGCATCCTGATCCTGATCGTGCCGCGACTGCTGAACTTCATCGTCGCAATCTACCTGATCATCATCGGCCTGCTCGGGCTGTTCGGCGGCCACCTCAACATCCACTAGGGCGTGTTTGACAGGCCCTAGCGTCGCTCGGCGGCGCTGTCGGGCGCGAAGCGCTCGTCGCTGCGCAGATACCGCCACTGTCCTGCAGGCAGCGCGCCGAGCACGACGGCGCCGATCCGCACGCGCTTGAGACCGAGCACGTCGAGGCCGACGGCGTCGCACATGCGGCGGATCTGGCGCTTCCTGCCTTCGTTCAGCACGAAGCGGAGCTGCTCCGCATTGATGCGCTCGACGCGTGCGGGCCGGAGCGCGCGGCCGTCGAGCGCGAGTCCGTGCCGCAGCAAGTCGAGGGCGCGCTCGGCGAGCGGCGCGCCGTCGCGCGTCGCGACGCGGACGAGGTACTCCTTCTCGATCGCGCTCTCCTCGCCGATCAGCTCGCGCGCGATGCGGCCGTCCTGCGTGAGCACGAGCAGCCCGGTCGAGTCGATGTCGAGCCTGCCGGCGGGAACGAGGCTCCTCAGGTGCTGCGCCTGGAAGCGCATTCCCGAGCGATCGTCGCGCCACTGGCGATCGGGCGTGACGAGGACGCGCGCCGGGCGGTGGCCGTCTTCGGCCTGGCCGCTGACGTAGCCGACCGGCTTGTGGACGAGCACGGTGACGAGGTCGGCCTGCGCCTTGCGCGCGCGCGGGTCGAGCGTGATGCGCGCCGACGGCGCGACGCGCGAGCCGAGCTCGGCGACGACGCGACCGTCGACGCGCACCCAGCCGCGCGCGATCCACTCGTCGGCCTCGCGCCGCGACGCGAGCCCGAGCTCGGCCATGCGCTTCGAGAGGCGCACACCCGCATCGGCGAGTGGCGCAGACACGTTCGGAGAGGGTGCCGGCGCGGACGGCGCCGGTGCGGCTGCGCGCTTCGAGAACGCGCGCGCCGGTGGCGCCGCGCTCGGGCGCTTCATCGACCGCGCCAGAACAGGCGGTCGAGCTCGGCGTGCGTCACCTGGCGCCACGTCGGCCGGCCGTGGTTGCACTGGTCGGCGCGTTCCGTGCGCTCCATGTCGCGCAGCAGCGCGTTCATCTCCGGCAACGTCAGCGCGCGGTTGGCACGGACGGCGCCGTGGCACGCCATCGTCGCGAGCAGCTCGTCGCGCGCGCGCACGAGCGCCTCGCTCGCGCCGACGTCGGCGAGCTCGGCGAGCACCGAGCGCGCGAGCTCGACGACGTCGCCGCCCGCGAGCGCTGCCGGCACGGCGCGCAGCGCGAGCGTGCCGCTGCCGATCGGCGCGACGTCGATGCCGAGCGCGGCGAGCGTCGCGGCGTGCGCCTCGGCGGTCGCGATCTCGCTCGCGCTGGCGGGAAACGTCGTCGGGATGAGGAAGGCCTGCTGTGCCGGTGCGCCGGCCGCGACGGCGGCCTTGAGCCGCTCGTAGACGATGCGTTCGTGCGCCGCGTGCATGTCGACGATGACGAGCCCGTTCGCGTTCTCGGCGAGGATGAACGCGCCCGAGAGCTGCGCGAGCGCGCGGCCGAGCGGCCAATCGTTCGCGTCGTCCTCCTCGCGCGATGCGCTCGCCGCTGCCGCGAAGGTCGCTGGCGGGACCGGACGCGCGTCGACGCGCCACGGCGATGGCGGCTCGGCGACGCCGAGCGTCCATGCGCGTTCGTCGCGGTCCGACAGGTGCAGCGGGCGCTGCGTCGTCGCAGCGGGCGGCGGTGCGGCACGCGGCGCAGCGTCGTCGAACGCGCTCGCCGCGGCGCGCTCCGCGGGCGCCGCCGCGAGCGCCGCGGCGACGGCCTTGCGCACCGCCTCGTGCACTTCGCGCGCGTCGCGAAAGCGCACCTCGACCTTCGCCGGATGCACGTTGACGTCGACGCGCTCGGGCGCGACCGCGATGAAGAGCAGATACGCCGGTTGGCGGCCGCCGTGCAGCACGTCGTCGTACGCGGCGCGCACCGCGTGCGCGATCAGCTTGTCGCGGACGTGGCGGCCGTTGACGTAGACGTACTGCAGGTCGGCGCGCGCGCGCGCCGACTCGGGCGTCCCCGCCCGGCCGACGATCGACAGGCCGCCGAGGTCGACGCCGACGGCGCGGCTGTGCGCGGCGAACTCGGCGCCGAGCAGCTCGACGGCACGATCGCCTCCCGGCGCGCGCGCCCAGCGCGCGACGGGCTTGCCGTCGTGCCAGATCGCGAACGCGAGGTCGGGGCGCGCGAGCGCGTGCCGTCGCACCGCTTCGACGCAGTGCGCGAGCTCGGTCGCCTCGCTCTTCAGGAACTTGCGTCGCGCCGGCGTGCTGAAGAAGAGCTCGCGGACGTCGACCGTCGTGCCGACCGCGCGCGCCGCGGCGCGCAGCTCGCCGCTCGCGGCATCGATCGTCGTCGCGTGCGCCGCGTCGGCGGTGCGGCTCGTCAACGCGACGGCAGCGACCGCAGCGATCGCAGCCAGCGCCTCGCCGCGAAAGCCCATCGTCGCGACGCCTTCGAGCTCGGCGAGCGTCGCGATCTTGCTCGTCGCGTGGCGGCGCAGCGCGGCGGCGAGCTCGTCGGCGGCGATGCCGTGGCCGTCGTCCTCGACCGCGATCTGGCGAATGCCGCCGCCGGCGAGGCGGACCGCGATGCTCGTCGCGCCGGCGTCGATCGCGTTGTCGAGCAGCTCGCGGACGACCGACGCCGGCCGCTCGACGACCTCGCCGGCGGCGATCTGGCTGACGAGCTCGCTCGGCAGCTCGCGGATCGGGCGCCGCACGGCGCGCTCGAGGACGGCGTTCATCGCCGCATTGTAGGAACCGCACCGTTGCGCGCCCGCTGCGCACGCGCTGCACCGAGGTCGGCGCAGTCGCCGTTCATGACGCAGAGTTGGCATTGCGCCGGCGTCGCGCCCGCCGCGCGCCGCGGGTGCGTGTTACGTTCGCCGGATGGCCGAGAGTGCGATCCAGAGCGAGGCGGCGAGCGTGGGGAGCGAGCCGCCGGCCGCGTTCGTCGACGCCGTCGCCGAGCTCGGCGCGCGCCGCACGGTGCGCACGTCGCAGGCGATCTACAACGCGCAAGGCCTGAAGCTGCTCGAAGGCGGCGTCGCGATCGACCGGACGCTCTACGACAAGCTGTTCTCGCATCGCCTGTCGCTGCCGCTCGACGAGTGCATCGACCCCGGCCCCGGGACCGACGGCGAGTCGCTCGCCGGCAGCGCGCGCGCCGCGACGTTGCGGCATCCGTGCTTCGCGCGCGTCGCTCCGGCCGGCGACGCCGGCCGCGTGCTGCTCGACGCGATCGCGCAGGTCCGCCTGCCCAAGCCCGTCGCGCTGCACCTGACGCTGGCGCGCGAGACGCGACGCGCGCTGTTCGACCACAGCATTTTGATGGCGCTGCTTGCCGCGCACCTCGTCCGCGAAAGCGGCGGGTCGGCGGCCGAGCTGCGCGACGCCGCGACGGCCGGGCTGCTGCACGACCTCGGCATGCTGCACATCGCGCCCGAGCTGCTCGCTTCCGAAGAGCGGCTGAGCGGCGACGAGCTGAAGCCGGTGTGGGCGCACCCGCTGACGTCGTCGATGCTCGTCGACCGCTTCGCCGAGTATCCGAAGGACGTCGTGCGCGCGATCGTCGAGCACCACGAGCGGCTCGACGGCTCGGGCTATCCGCGCGGCCTCGCCGGCGACGCGATCGGCGCGCTCGGCCGCGTCCTCGGCATCGCCGAGGTCGTGACCGCGATGTTCGACGGCGAGCGGCGCTTTCCCGAGCAGCGCGTCTCGCTCCTGCTGCGCATCAACCCGCGCCGCTACGACGCGGCGCACGTCGCCGCGATCCATCGCCTGCTCGCGACCGCGCCGGCGCCGGTCGACGACGACGCGATCGACGCCGACGCGCTCGTCGCCCGCCTGCAGCAGCTCACCGACGTGCTCGCGCAGTGGCGCGCCGCGAGCGCGGCGATCGGCACTGGCGTGCCGCAGGCGCAGGCCGCGCTGGTGCGCGCCGTCGACGCGCAGAATGCGACGCTGCAGCGCATGCTCTACGACGCCGGCGTCACGCGCGAGCAGCTGGCGGCGATCGCGGGCGAGGTCGGCGGCGACGCGGGTTTGCGGATCGAGCTCTGGGCGATCGCCGAAGAGCTGCTGTGGCAGCTGCACGCCGCCGCCAACCAGCTCAAGCGCCGCTGGCCGGCGAGCACCAGCGGCGTCGCCCATCCTGCGGAGCTCGTCGACTGGTTCGCATCGGTTGCGCGGCTCGACGACGACGCCCAAGCCCCGGCGTAGCGAAGGGTCGTCCGCAAGGCGGCGTCGATAATCGGCGCATGGATCTGCTCGCTTCCGTGCTCGACTTCGTCCTCCACGTCGACGTTCACCTCGCCAACTTCGTCCGCCTCTACGGCACCTGGGTCTACGCGCTGCTGTTCGTCGTCATCTTCGTCGAGACCGGGCTCGTCGTGATGCCGTTCCTGCCGGGAGATTCGCTCCTCTTCGTCGTCGGCGCGATGTGCGCGCACGGCCTGATGAGCCTGCCGCTCGTGCTGGCGCTGCTCTGGGCCGCGGCGGTGCTCGGCAACCAGAGCAACTACGCGATCGGCCGCGTCGTCGGTCCGCGCGTCTTCGGCTGGAAGAACTCGCGCTGGTTCAACCGCAACGCGTTCGACCAGGCGCACGCGTTCTACGAGCGCTACGGCGGCATCACGATCGTCATCGCGCGCTTCATGCCGTTCGTTCGCACGTTCGCGCCGTTCGTGGCCGGCGTCGCGCAGATGACGCGCAGCCGCTTCACGTTGTTCGACGTCACCGGCGGCGCGCTCTGGATCGGCTCGGTCACCGTCGCGGGCTACCTGTTCGGCAACGTGCCCTGGGTCAAGGAGCACCTGGAGCTGATCATCTGGGGCGCGATCCTGATCCCGGGGCTGCTCGTCCTCATCGGGGCGTGGCGGGCGCGGACGAAGCAGGCGCGGGCCGCCTGAGCTTCTTCGTCGCCGCCGGCGCCGCTTCGCTCGCGGCGGCAGCCGGCACGTGCGACGCGCTCGCCGTCGGCGGCTCGCCCGGCGGCTGCGGATTGCACGCCTGCTGCTGGTAGACGGTGTGGCCGTTCTCGACGCACTTGTACATCTGCGGCGCGGCGAACGCGCCGGTGCCGCCGGCGAGCACCAATGCCGCCGCGATCGCGCCGACCGCGGTCTTCATCGCGCGATCGGCACCTGCGCGAGCTGCTCGGCGACGATCTCGGGCCGCATCAGCCGCCAGCGGCCGCGCGTGCTCATGTCGAGGACGACCGGCGTCGCGTCGTCGACGGTCGCGTTGGGATGGAGCTCGAGGACGCGCGCGACGCAGCGCCGGATCCACTCGGCGGTGTCGCGCACGTAGTCGATGTCGGCGTCGTCGAGCCGGCAGACGAGACGGAACGTCTTCTCGAACGGTCCGTCGGGGGTCTCGTTCATTCCCTCTCCCCGCCGGGGCGTCGCCGGCGCGCGGCCGGCACTGTCGCGCGGCGCGGCATTCTGGGCCGCGGCACGGCGCGCGATA
>JASLGD010000104.1 GCA_030150305.1 Caldimonas sp.
CGCCCAGCTCGCGATGGCGCGTCGTGTCGGCCGCGGCGGCCTCGCCGCCGACGCGATCGCCGCGGCGATCGACATCGACCCGCTGCAGGTCGGCCCGGTGCTCGACGCGCTCGTCGAGCTCGACTGGGTCGGGCGACTCGAGGAGCGCGGCGGCCCGCGCTACGTGCTCCTCTGCGACCCGCAGACGACCTCGGCCGAGCCGCTCGTCGCCATGCTCCTGCTCGACCCTGCGCCCGACCTCCAGCCGGCGTGGCAACGCGCGGGGTTCGCTTCGATGCGGCTCGTCGAGCTGCTGCCGTCGCCGGGCGCGGTGGCGGCGACGGCGAGCGCCGCCTAGACTCGCGCGACGCCTTCGAACAACACGAGGAGACGACATGGACCATCGAATCGCCGCCGCAGCGCTCGTCGCGCTCGCCACGCTCGCAGGTTGCGCCGCGCCGCCGGCAGCGCCGGGCAAGCGCGCGCTGATGATCGTCGGCAACGACGAGAAGGTGAGCTGGAACGACGCCGGTGTGCTCGTCCTCGCGCCGCAGGGGCGCGACAGCGTCGTGCTGCTCGACATCGGCACCGACCCGCTCGCGCCGCGCACGATCGCCAGCCTGCCGCTCGTGAACTCGATCGTCGGGCCGCCGACGAACCTGGCGATCACGCCCGACGAAGGTCTCGCGCTCGTCGCCAACTCGGTCAACGTGGTCGAGGAGGGCGGCGCGCTGAAGCAGGTTCCCGACAACCGGCTCTGGGTGATCGACCTGCAGGCGAGCCCGCCCAGGCTGATCGACACCGTCGCGGTCGGCAAGCAGCCGTCGGGCCTCGCGATCAATCGTGCCGGCACGCTCGCGCTGATCGCCAACCGCGCCGACAACTCGATCAGCGTGCTGCGCATCGCCGGCAAGAAGGTCGAGCTGATCGACACCGTCGCGATGGGCGAGCAGGTCGCGCACGTCGTCTTCACTCCCGACGGCAAGCGCGCGCTGGCGGCGAAGTTCCCCGGCCACAAGATCGCCGTGCTCGACGTCGCCGGCGAGAAGGTGACGTACGGCAAGTACGACATGGCGGCGGGCCTGTGGCCCTACAACGTCGACGTCACTCCCGACGGCAGGATCGCGCTCACCGCCGACAACGGCAACTCGGGCGCCGCCGACGGCCAGGTCGACACCGTGAGCGTGATCGACCTCGAGGCCTCGCCGCCGCGCGTGATCGACAAGGTCGTGGTCGGCGACGGTCCCGAAGGCCTCGCGATCAGCCCGACCGGGCAGCTCGCCGTCGCGCTGCTGCTGCGCGGCAGCAACGCGGCGAAGAGCGCGTTCTTCTACAACACGAACGGCAGCGTCGTCGCGATGCGGATCGACGGCAAGAAGGTGACGCGCACGAACGAGATCGAGGTCGGCGGCCTGCCCGAGGGCGTCGCGTTCAGCGACGACGGCCGCTACGTCTACGTCGGCAACTTCATGAACCAGGACGTCTCGATCCTGCGCGTCGAAGGCGACCGCCTCGTCGACACCGGCAAGCGCTTCACGCTCTCGGGTCACCCGGCGTCGATGCGGGGCCGGACGCGGTAGCGACGGCGTCGTTCTTCGTCTCCGCACAGGAGGGCGCGGCCGTGGCCCTCGAGAACATCTCGCTGTCAACGTCCCCGCTTCGCCGAACGGGTGCGAAAGGTGATCGAGTAGCGCAGCGCCGGCGTCGGCGCGACGCTGTGCTGCCAGCCCCAGCGCGCGTCGGCGCGCAGCACGTACGCCGAGCGCGGCGCGAGCTCGAGCGAGACGACGTCGGCCTTCTTCGGCGCGACCGGCGGATAGCGGCGAAAGCGCATCCGCGCGGTGCCCGCCAGCGAGACGCCGACGACCGTCTCGTAGTCGGGGACGTCGCGGTGCCAGCCGAGCGGAACCCCGGCGCGGTACTCGGCGACGAGCGCGTTGGCGAGCGCTTCGGGCGCCTCGCCGATCCACGCCGCGGCGCGCGCACGCAACGGCTCGAGCTCGACAGGCAGCGGCGGCGCGGGCAGCAGCCGGTTGTCGTCGTAGTCGTAGGCGGCACCGAAGTGGGCGACGCGGCGGCGCGCGGTGTAGCCCTTGTAGCGCGCCTCGGCGAGCGGCAACGTCGCGATGAACGCGAGCAAGGCGGCCTCTTCGTCGCGGTCGATGAACTCGGCGCGGTACTCCCAGCCGGAAGGCAGGCCCGCCGGTTGCGGCGACGACGCGGCGTCGCCGAAGAGCGCGAGCTGGTCGGCATCGGCGTCCACGCGGTCATTGTGCAAGCGACGTCGCCGTGTCGCACCCGCGACCGTCGATGTCCCTCGCCGGCATGCATCATCGCCAGCGTTTCGCTGACGGACCGGACTCGAATGCATCCTCTCGACGAAGCCACCGCGCTCCAGGGCGCCGCCGGCGACCCGGTTCGCCGCGGGCGCACCCACGACGGCTACTGGACGTTCATCGGCCCGTTCGGCGGCGCGTCGGCGGCGACCGCGCTGCGCGCCGTCCTCGAGCATCCGCGCCGCGAGGGCGATCCGCTCGCCGCGACGATCAACTTCTGCGCGCCGATCGAGCGCGGCGAGTTCGCGGTGCACGTGCGCCTCGCGCGCGCCAACCGCTC
>JASLGD010000127.1 GCA_030150305.1 Caldimonas sp.
CGATTCTTGTTCATGGGAGATCGGCCTCGTTGACGACTCTCGCGAGCGTAACGAGGCAGAGGACGAGGGTCAATCGGGCGATGTCAGCCGATTGCCGCGCCAACAGGCCAAGGAGAGTCGCTCAAGCCAGCTTCCCGTGACACTGCTTGTACTTCTTCCCGCTCCCGCAAGGGCAAGGCTCGTTCCGCCCCACCTTGGGCACGCTCCCTGAAGGCATCGCCGTCGCCGCCTTCGACGACGCCATCGCCGCCGCCACCGCGCCCATCGCCGCCTGCGCGGCCTGCTGCGCCGCCTGTGCCTCGTGCTCCTCGGAGACGCTGCCGTCGTCGTTGGGGTGGGTGTAGGTGACGTTGGAGATGTTCTCCGCACGCGATTCCATCGCGAGCGCGGCCTCCCGGACCTCCTCCTCGCTCTGGATGCGAACGCTCATCAGGATGCGCGTGACGTCCATCTTGACGACGTCGAGCATCTGCGAGAAGAGCTCGAACGCCTCGCGCTTGTACTCCTGCTTCGGGTTCTTCTGCGCGTAGCCGCGCAGGTGGATGCCCTGGCGCAGGTAGTCGAGCGAGGCCAGGTGGTCGCGCCAGTGCTGGTCGATCGACTGCAGCAGGATCATCCGCATGAACGGCGTGAACTGCTCGACGCCGACGCGCGCGACCTTGCCGTCGAAGAGCTCGTCGGCCGCCTGCTGCACCTTCTCGACGATGTCCTCGTCGTTGACGCTGTCGCTGTTCTCGACCATCGACGAGAGCGGCACCGTGAGCTGCCATTCCTCGCTCAGCACCTTCTCGAGGCCCTTCAGGTCCCACTGCTCCTCGACGCTCTCGGCGGGCACGTAGGTGCGGACGATGTCCTCCATCGTGCTCCTGCGCAGGTTGGCGATCTGCGCGCTCAGGCTCGGCGCCTCGAGGATGTCGTTGCGTTGCTGGTAGATGACCTTGCGCTGGTCGTTGGCAACGTCGTCGTACTCGAGCAATTGCTTGCGGATGTCGAAGTTGCGCGCCTCGACCTTGCGCTGCGCGCCTTCGATCGAGCGCGTCACCAGGCCCGACTCGATCGCCTCGCCCTCGGGCATCTTGAGGCGCTCCATGATCGCGCGGACGCGGTCGCCGGCGAAGATGCGCATCAGCGGGTCGTCGAGGCTCAGGTAGAACCGCGACGAGCCCGGGTCGCCCTGCCGGCCCGAGCGGCCGCGCAGCTGGTTGTCGATGCGGCGGCTCTCGTGGCGCTCGGTCGCGACGATGCGCAGGCCGCCCTGCGCCTTGACGGCGTCGTGCAGGCTCTGCCACTCGTCGCGAAGCTTCTCCGCGCGCGCTCGCTTCTCCTCGACCGGAATCGCCTCGTCGGCGTCGATGATCTTGATCTGGTTCTCGACGTTGCCGCCGAGCACGATGTCGGTGCCGCGCCCGGCCATGTTGGTGGCGATCGTGATCACGCCCGGCCGCCCGGCCTGGGCGACGATGCCGGCTTCCATCGCATGCTGCTTGGCGTTGAGCACCTGGTGCGGCAGGCTCGCCTTCTTGAGCAGGCCCGAGAGCAGCTCCGAGTTCTCGATCGAGGTCGTGCCGACGAGCACCGGCTGGCCGCGCGTGTGGCAGTCGCGGATGTCGTCGATGACGGCGTTGAACTTCTCGGTCGCGGTCTTGTAGACGAGGTCCTGCTCGTCCTTGCGGATCGTCGGCAGGTTCGGCGGGATGACGACCGTCTCGAGGCCGTAGATCTCCTGGAACTCGTACGCCTCGGTGTCGGCCGTGCCGGTCATGCCCGAAAGCTTGCCGTACATGCGGAAGTAGTTCTGGAACGTGATCGACGCGAGCGTCTGGTTCTCGCTCTGGATCGGCACGCCCTCCTTCGCCTCGACCGCCTGGTGCAGGCCGTCGCTCCAGCGGCGGCCGACCATCAGCCGCCCGGTGAACTCGTCGACGATGATGACCTCGGGCTTGCCACCCTCGCCCTTCTGCACGACGTAGTGCTGGTCGCGGTGGTAGAGGTGCCGCGCGCGCAGCGCCGCGTAGACGTGGTGCATCAGCGTGATGTTGGCCGGGTCGTACAGGCTCGCGCCCTCGACCAGCAGGCCGGCGTCGCGGAGCAGCTGCTCGGCGTGCTCGTGGCCTTCTTCGGTGAGGAAGACCTGGTGCGTCTTCTCGTCGACGGTGAAGTCGCCCGGGTCGATCACGCCCTCGCCGGTGCGGATATCGAGCTCGCCGATCTGCTTCTTCAGCTTCGGCACCACCGCGTTGATGCGGACGTAGAGCTCGGTGTGGTCCTCGGCCTGGCCGCTGATGATGAGCGGCGTGCGCGCCTCGTCGATCAGGATCGAGTCGACCTCGTCGACGATGGCGTAGCCGAGGCCGCGGGCGACGCGGTCGCTGACGTCCTGCACCATGTTGTCGCGCAGATAGTCGAAGCCGAACTCGTTGTTGGTGCCGTAGGTGACGTCGGCGGCGTAGGCGAGCTGCTTGTCCTCCCTGGTCATCTGCGGCAGATTGACGCCGACCGAGAGGCCGAGGAAGTTGTAGAGCTTGCCCATCCACTCGGCGTCGCGGCGCGCCAGATAGTCGTTGACGGTGACGACGTGGACGCCCTTGCCGGCAAGCGAGTTGAGGTACACCGGCAGCGTCGCGACCAGCGTCTTGCCTTCGCCGGTGCGCATCTCGGCGATCTTGCCGGCGTGCAGCACCATGCCGCCGATCAGCTGGACGTCGAAGTGGCGCATCTTCAGCGTCCGCTTGCTCGCCTCGCGCACCGCTGCGAACGCCTCCGGCAGCAGCGCGTCGAGCGACTCGCCCTTGGCGTGGCGGCTCTTGAACTCGTCGGTCTTGGCGCGCAGCTCGGTGTCGCTCAGCTGCTCGTACGCAGGCTCGAAGGCGTTGACCTTCTGGACGACGTGCCGGTACTGCTTCAGCAGGCGGTCATTGCGGCTGCCGAAGATCGAGGTGAGAAGCTTGGGCAACATGGGTCGAAGAAGCCGGTTTGGTTGGCGCCCGCGAGCGACCGCGGCGCGAGCCGCATCCGGGTGCCGAAAAAAGGTCGAGGTGCGGCCGGGCGAGGGCAATGCAAGCGGCCCCTGGCCGCTCGGCGCGAAAGAACCCGTGATTTTACCAGCCGACCCGCGCGGCTAGACTCGTGTGGTGCCAAGCAAGTCCGCCCAGCCCGCCGCCGCGATGCCGATCGCGCAGGCGCTCCGCGAGAGCGCCGCGCTCGGGCGGCTCTCGGAGCGGCTGCGGCTCTCGCACGCGCTTTACGACGCGGTCGCGCCGGCGATCCCGGCCGGGCTCGCTGCCCAGGTCAGCGCCGGGCCGGTCGACGACGAGGGCTGGTCGCTCCTGTGCAGCAATGCCGCGGTCGCGGCCAAGCTGCGCCAGCTCGTTCCGCACCTGCAGCAGCGCTTGCGCGACGGCGGCACGCCGGTCGCGGCGATCCGCGTCAAGGTGCAGCCGCGTTGAGCCCGCCGCCCGTCGGCGTCGCGCCGCCGCCCGGCGGCCGCCGGGAACTCGCCGTGTCGGCGGGAATCGCCTTCCAACCGTTGCCACCTCCATGAACATGAACCGACGCCAGCTCTCCACCGCCCTCCTCGTCGCCGGCGTCGCCGGTGCCGCACCGTTCGTGCCGGCCGCCGCGCAAGGCAGCGGCCCGGTCGAAGGCAAGGACTACATCAAGGTCGAGACACCGCAGCCGACCAACGCGCCGCCGGGCAAGGTCGAGGTGCTCGAGTTCTTCTCGTACGCATGCCCGCACTGCAGCGCGTTCGAGCCGACGCTCGAGGCGTGGGAGAAGCAGGCACCGCCCGAGATCGCGCTGCGTCGCGTGCCGGTGCCGTTCCTGATGAACGCCGACAACTTCATCCACACGTACTACGCGCTCGAGACGATCGGCGCCGTCAAGGACGCGCAGCTGAAGATCTTCCGCGCCATCCACATCGAGCACCAGCGGCTCGACACCCCGGAGAACATCGCCGCCTATCTCGGCAAGAACGGCGTCGACGCCGCCAAGTTCCTCGCCGCCTTCAAGTCGTTCTCGGTCGCGACCTCGGCGTCGAAGGCCAAGAAGATGGTCGCCGACTACAAGGTCGACAGCGTTCCGACGCTCGTCGTCGCCGGTCGCTGGATGACGTCGCCGAGCACGGCGGGGTCGCAGGAGCGCTCGCTCCAGGTCGTCGAGCAGCTCGCGCAGAAGGCACACAGCGCGAAGTGACGCGGCAGCGCGGCTTGCGCCGCGCCCGCGTTTTCCCGACTCAGCCGGAGTCGAAGACCTCGTCGCCGGTCGGCTCGTCGTGCGGCACGCCGTTCATCTCGTGCCGCAGCGTCGAGAGCGCGAAGTACATGCGGCGCCGCGCCCGGCTCTGGTTGCCGAGCGGGCGGTGCTCGGCGATCGAGTGCCACGGGTTGTACGACAGGCGCTTGGCGAATTCGAGCTGCGCCGGCGAGTCGAACTTCTGCCGCGGAATGCGCAGCGTCGCGACCGAGACGCGCGGCGACAGCCGCTCGGGCCAGAGCACGGACGCGTCCTCGATCGGCATCAGGTGCGGGTCGGTCTGGCGCTGGATGCGAAAGTCGAGCTCGACGTCGCCGGCGTCGAGCGCCTGCACCATCGCCTGGCGGAGATAGTCGTCGGGCGGCCGCCACGGCAGGCGCGGGATCGGCGTGCGCTTGCTCGTCTTCGGCCACACCGAGTAGACCATCGCCTGGCCCTCGCCGAGCAGGTACGGCACGCAGCTGAAGTACGGCGCCTCGAACGGGCTGCTTTGCGTCTTCAGCCAGAGCGCCTGCATGATGCCGTCGAGGACGTGCGGGCGGTCGAAGTTGAGGAAGTAGAAGATCGACGCGTTCTTCAGGCTCTCGACCTGCAGCTGCGCGTTGGCGCGGACGTCGGGCGTCACGAACGTCGGCGTCGAGACGCCGAACATGTCCTGGGTGAACTGCTCTTCGTCCATCAGCTTCGGGCCGGGGACGCCGAGCAGCTTGATGCTGATGCTCATGAAGCCGACGTCGTCGATGTCGGGCGTGACGTACGGCCCGGGGCCCGAGAAGCGCACCCACGCGCGGTACGTCTTCGGCTCGGCGAAGATGCCGTGGCGGAGCTCCGCCGGCAGGCCGTCGTGGACGATGAACTCGGCGCGCACGATGCCCTGCGTCTTGGTGTTGCCGCCGCGCTCGAAGCCGCCGGGCTTCCACAGGCCCTTCATCTGCTGCGTGAAGCTCGCGATGATCGAATCGACGAACTGCTCCTCGCCCGGGAACGGCCGCTCCTCGGCGAGCGCGAGCTTCTCGTCGACGCGCCGCGCGTTGATGAGGAAGGTGACGAAGCGCGCGACCGGGTCGCGCAAGAGCGCGTCGAGCGCCGGCCGGAAGAACGGATCGAACCGGCGCTCGAGCTGAAGCAGCGCGAGCAGCGTGTCGGCGATCCCGTTCAGGAGCTTCGAGCCGGTGTTGGCCGGCGGCACGGGGCGGCTGACGTTCGAGTTCGGGTTCGGGTTCATCATGACCGAGCTCATGGCGAGCCTCCGCTTTGCGCACCCGCGAGCCAGCGCAGCGCGCGCACTCCGGGCAGGAAGAAGTAGGCGCCGCCGACGACGGTGACGAACTGCGGCAAGCCCGCGATGCGCTCGTCGGGCCCGTCGGCGCGCGGCAGCGAGAAGCCGTCGGTGCGCGCGCCGTCGATGGCGGGCACGCGCGTCCCGAGCAGCGGATCGCTTTCGCTCGCGACGCCGTCGAAGTGCACGCCCATCGCCCACGCGTTCTGCACGAACTCGAACTGGCGCGCGATGTTGGCGCCGAGGCAGATGAAGTGCAGGCCCGGGTCGTTGCCGCCCGACGTCCCCGCGAGCGCCTGCGCGATCGGCACCCCGGGCCCGTACTCGCGGCCGCGGCGCAGCAGCCGATGGAAGCGCGTCGACGCGACGAGATCGTGCGCGAGCGCGTCGGCGTCGAAGCCGAGCGTGCGCTTGGCCCACGAAAGCAGTCCGCCCGGCCCGGGCGGCAGGTCGGCGTTGCGCGGATTGCTGCGCCGGATGTGGGCGCCGAGCGGGCAGCTGAGGCCATCGCGGTCGGAGCGGTACGTGAACGCGTTGAGGTCCTTGGCGTCGCCGCCGCCCTCGATCTGCTCGATCGCCGGAACGATCAGCGGCGTGCCGTCGCGCCTGCGGCCGACCATCGCGCTCGCGAGCCGTTCGCGCCGCTCGGCGTCGCCGCCCGCCTGGCGGTCGACGAACTGCCAGAAGCCGTGCACGTCCTGGCGCAGCTGGCGCAACACGAGATACGTGCCGTTGCGGCCGAGGTCGGCGCGCTCGGGAGCGTCCTCGGCGCGCGGCAGCAACGCAGCGGCGGCGCCGCGCTCGAGCAGCGGCCGATCGGTGTAGCCGCCGTACTCGTTCGGGTAGCCGAGCACGACTTCGCCGAGGCAGCACAGGTTCGAGTACTCGGTGCGCTCGACGTCGCGTGCTTCGCGGCGGCGCTCCCAGTCCAGCAGCGGCTGCGAGAGGCCGTCGGTGAAGCCGAACGGCTCGACGCCGTCGAGATCGCTCGTCGCAAGGCACGCCATCCGTTCGAATCCGGCCTCGCACTGCGACTCGATCGCCTGCTGCAGGACGGCGAGCCGCCCCGGCATCGCGTAGAGAAGGACGGCGACGTGCGGGACGCGCGTGCCGGCACCCCACTGCCAGCGCGACGGATCGTTGGCGCCGACGTCGCCGAGGCGGCGCGCGCGGTTGGCGTCGTTGCCCATGCCGACGACGAACTCGGCCGCGAAGGCGGCGACGACGCCTTCGTCGACGCCGAGCGCGCGCAGGCCCTCGGCCGTCAGCGCGATCTGGATCGCGAACTCAGGCAGCGGATCGGTCGTCACCGCCGTGCTCACCGGCACGCTCGCCAGCCAGCGCCGCGCAGCGTCGCGGTCGCGCACGCGCAGCAGCAGGAACGACGCCTCGGTGTGGTGCTTGTAGCCGAAGCGCACCAGCCCCTGGATGTCGTCGAGGTCGACGGCAGGCGCGCTGCTCACAGCAACCTCAGCCACGCGAGCGCGTCGGCATCGCTCATCGCGGGCCGCTCGAGGCCCTCGCGGATGCGGTGGTTCCGATTCATCTCGACCAGCGCGAGACCGGGGTAGGCCTTGTACCAGACCTGCGTCGGCACCTGATGGCGGCGCTGGAAGTACTTGAACGACTGCTCGATGCGCGAGCCGCCGAGCACGAGCCAGCGCGTGCGCGGCCAGCCGACGCCGTTGCTGAAGAGCACGTTCAGCCCCCAGCCGACCTTGTTGATGAAGTCGTCCATGTAGCCCTGATGGCTGCCGTCGTAGTTGCTGACGAAGACGACGCGCGCCTTGTCGTCGAAGAAGAACCAGTGCGCGAAGTGGATCGTCTGCACGCGCGCGAGAAAGCCGCGCGTGTAGACGTGCCGGCACGCGTACTCGGTGAAGATGAGGAGCACGGTCAGCAGCCAGCGCCGAAACGCACCCGGCTTGACCGCGCCGAGCGCGGTGTACTGGTTCGTCGTGTCGCGGTCCTCGAGCTCGATCAGCGCGGCGAGGTCGGCCTCGCGCGGGCGCGGAGCGATCTCGGGATCGCTCGTCTCGAGGCTGCGCAGCTTCCAGGCGAGGAATGGCGCGAGCACGATCACGAACGGCAGCGCGACGACGCCGAGCAGTGGCACGGCGACGAGGTTGGCGAGCTTGCGCAGCTGCCAGCCGAGCGGCGTCGGCTCCGGCGGCGTCAGCGCGAGCCGGCCGGCGCCGACTTCGCTCATGACGTGCGCGACGAGCTCGGCGCGCACGCGCTGCGCATCGCCGGGCGCCGCGAGCGACTGCCGCGGCACGCGCGCCGAGAGCGCGCGCTGCAACGCGCTCTCCTCGCGGATCTGGCGGACGCTGCGGCCGACCCAGTTGACGAAGCTCGCCGCGGCGCGCTGGTCGCGGGCGCGCATCCAGGCGAGCACGTCGTTGCCCTCGGCGAAGCCTTCGCAGTGCGCGAAGATGCGGGCCAGGCCGGCGCCGGCGCGCCGTGCGAGGTCGGCGAGCGCGTCGGCGGCCGGCCCGTCGCAGTCGCCGATGAAGACGAGGTAGGTCGGCAAGCGCTTCGGCTCGAC
>JASLGD010000138.1 GCA_030150305.1 Caldimonas sp.
CGGGCTGCGCGACCGTAATCGTGGTCGAGCAAGACACCTTCCGGGCCGTTCGCGAGAAACCCCTGCGCTTCCTCGTCGCACCGGGACATGAGCGCAACGATGAGACGGTAGTCGGTCGCGGCGACGGTTACCTCATCGTCGATAAGAAACGGCAGGACTAAGACCAGCGCGATCGGTCTGGAGACAGCGAAAAGGTCGAAAGGGGCCAGACGCTGGGCTGGGCCAGTGTTCCGGAATGACCCTGAACCGGGTTATGCGCTGGCTCTAGCGCCCTCCTCGCATCCACCTGGAGAGTCGGCCCGGTCGTTTGCCTGGTACCCACTTCGTCTCTGGCGGAGGAGCCTGGAACGGCTGCAGCTTGTCAGCCTCAGTCGAAGCAATCTTCAGCGTGACCCGGCCGGGGTAAATGAGGCCGACCTGCTCGCCTGGCACATAGAGGATCGTTCCCGGCTGTGCCGCCTGTACGGCTAGGCCGTCGAAGATGTCGTCCTGCTTGTCGCCCGCGATCTGCTCGACGGCACCAATCGACACGCCGTCCGATGAAACCACGTTCCAGCCCTGCTCGATCTGTAGCCACGAGACCGGATCGGCACTGTCCTGGCTCTCGCCTCCCGGAGGTGAGGAAAACACTCCCATCGCCATCAAGGTATCCGAGCCGAAACGGTTGGCCACGCCAGGCAACGCTCAGCGATTCCCGCAGCCGAGTTGGCGGTCACGCTCGCCTGGCCAGCCTTCCGGAATGACCTTGTACGCATTCTGTGTGGACGCCTAACCCTCGGTGTTGGCTGCCGTCCGAGCTTGTGTCTACGGAGGATTCTTGATGAGCAGCGACGAGATGGTGAGAGTCGAGAAGTTCAAGATCGCACGGTTCATGGCGCTCGGCCTCGGCCGCTACGAGGCAATCAGGGCGGTTGAAGACGCTGTCGACTGGCAGGCGGTCGAGGCGTTTATGGAGCAGGGCTACAAGCTCGCAGTTGCGCTCGAAAGCTCGCGCTGACCTCCGAGCGCTGCGCTCACGTGCGAGTCCGCCCTAGTGCCTCCGCGACGGGCGCGGCAGGATCGGTCGCCTGTATGTCGTCGTCTATGACTGGCGTTACCACCCAAACCGCGTTGTAGGCGACCATCGTCGAGACCTCAGGGAGAATCTCGACGATCCGCAGCACTTGCTCGTCCAGAGTGAACGTGTCGCCCGCACGCCAGTTCGGATCGCCTGACTCGAAGCGTCCGACGCGCTGACCGTCCTCGTCGATGACCATAAACCGAAATCGCACCATTGGGACCTGATCGTATCGAGGCCAGAGCGACCTACCCCGTAGGGCGACACCCTGTGTCGACCCACCCTGCCGTCCGAAGCTACGACGCTCGCCTGAGCGAGCGTCCTCTCACCTGAAGGACTGAAGGGGTCAACCGGCCGGCAGGACGGGAGAAGACTCGCCCGGGCCGGTCCTACCCGGTAGTTGGTCGCCTACTGAATCGTCTTCCTAGCCCCTTAGGGGGTCGCGAACAAGGCCCTCTACAGAAAGAGGTCAGCGGAGTTGGGCTGCGTCGGTATCAGGCCCTCGGCGCTCGCCTGGGCGGCAGTGCTCCGGAATGACCCCCGGCGCGCGTAGGAGCCGGTGTAATCAAATGGGGTACCCCGGGGCTACTCGGTCTACCTGTTCGAGGGAGCGAGCAGGCCCCTCGATCGAGCCGACGTCTTGAGCCTGCGGCTGTTCCTGAAAATTCGAAATAGGGAGACAGCCAAGATGGCACTTCGAGCCGGTTTCGCAGCAGCCTCTGTTCTTGGAGTGGTAACAACCTTCGGCACGACTCTCTGGGTCGCCGCGGTAACGATGCTGATCTTGCTGGTCGCGTCGTTGCTGGTACTTGAATTCTCGCCGCGGATTCGGCGAGGTTAGGTGGCGGCGAGCGCAGTACTGCTCCTCATAGTTCTCGTCTCGCTCGACATGCAGAACGTGGCCTCACGGTGGGGTCGGATCATCACTCTGGGAGACGAGGTCGACGACGACTACACATTCATCGTCCCGATTTTCGGCAGCCCCAGCTACTTCCGAAACGGCGAGTATCTGGCGAAGTACAAGGACCGAACGATGATTGCGGTCAACGTCGACAGCCCCAAGATGGAGCGGTTCGTCGACGACTTGCGCACTCAGGGGTGGCGGGTTCATGCGGCACGGCTGACCGGACGTGTCTCCTGCCCGGAGATCGTCTTCGACGCCCTGCCTCACGTCACCACCGAATACGCGATCCGAATCGACGGCGACACGATCTCCATCGACGACCCGGGCCGCGCCGTCGCGGCTGTGCGCTCCGCGGGTGCAGACCTGTGCAGCGTCAAGGTTGCCGCGCTTCGGCCACGCACGTTGATCGAGCGTCTGCAGGCGGTCGAATACGACATGTCGATGCTCGGAAGGCACAACCGCTCCTGGATGACGAGCGGGGCCTGCATGATCGCCCGTACCGCGATGCTGTACGGCATTCTCGGCTCGCACTCGTTCTGGTTTCCTGGCGAGGACATCGAGACCGGGGTGATCGCGAAGCACTACGGGCTCTCGGTACGTCACGTCGATATCCGCTTCTTGACGCAGGTGCCCGAGACATTCGGAGCCTGGTTTCGCCAGCGACGTATGTGGTGGTCAGGCAGCTTCCGGATGGCTTTTGTCAACGCCGACCAGACGCTTCGTTTCCCGCTCACCTTCGTCTACACGGCATGCGTTGTATGGCTGCTCTGGATTGCGAAGTGGCACGAGCTAAGCGACGCCGGCCACGTCCTCGCGATCCTCCCGTTCGTGCTGCTTCTCTACACCGGCGTGTGCTTCTTCTCCAACTGGAGCGTGCGAAGCCGATGGATGGTCATCTACCCGTATTACGCGCTCTTCCAGGCCCTCGTGCTGCCGCCGCTCGGCGCGGCCTACTATTTGTGGCTCTGGCATAAGCGCGGCACGCTCCGGCCACCAGGGCGGTATCGAATCGGGTTCCACCGGAGAACGCTCGACGAGCACGGTTGGGTCAAAGCGGCTGTCCTTGCCGGAGCACCTGGTTCTGCCGACCCACGGTCAGTGGCTCGGTTAACGCTCGCTGCGGCGCTGCCCAACATGGAGCGAGATTCGATCGACAGTGTTCATAAGGTTCAAAAAACGTAATAGGATCGCCGATGCCGATGCTCAAAAACTGCGACTTCCCTGGCTGCAACACCCGAACGCTGTCAAGGTTTTGCCTGGAACACGAAGTTCTGACTCGCGCCCAGGCTCACGCAGAGCGTGCCCAAACTGCCACCGCATCTGACGAGCCGCTTTCAGCCGAGTCTCTCGAGGCCGCGTCCTCCAGCTAGCCCTAGCCGAGACTCTCGAGGAGGCTCACCGAGTCGGCTGCGCGCGAGAGATCGCTAGCAGCTAGCGGGTCTGCTCGCGGGCCTGCGCTCACCCCTCATAGGGAAGCTGGGCCCGGCGTCGAACAGAGAATTTCGATGATTGACCCGTCGCGTCCGGAACAC
>JASLGD010000150.1 GCA_030150305.1 Caldimonas sp.
GCTTCCTCGCGGCCGTCGCGGCCGAAGAAGCGCTGCAGCAGGTAGACCATCGCCCACAGATGGCGTCCCTCCTCGACGTTCACCTGGAAGAGATTGCGCAGGTCGTACAGCGAAGGCGCAGTCAGTCCCAGATGACGCTGCTGCTCCACGGACGCAGGCTCCGTGTCGCCCTGCGTGACGATGATGCGGCGCAGGTTCGCGCGGTGCTCGCCGGGCACGTCCTGCCACACCTTCTCGCCCTTGTGATCGCCGAAGTGGATCGCGCGGTTCGCGTCGGCAGGATTCAGGAAGATGCCCCAGCGATAGTCGCGCATCTTCACGTAGTCGAAATGCGCCCAGCCCTGCGGATCGACGCTCACCGCGGTGCGCAGGTACACCTGGAAGTCGGTCGACCCTTCGGGCCCCACGTCGTCCCACCACTGGATGAAGTTCGGCTGCCACTGCTCGAGCGCACGCTGCAGCGTGCGGTCCTCGGCGAGGTTCACGTTGTTCGGGATCTTCTGGCTGTAGTCGATGCTCATGGGGATTCCTGTTTCGGATGCGTCAGACGCGCTTCCAGTCGAACTTCGGCTTCTGGCCGGTGCCGTAGACCTTCAACGCGCCGGACTCGCCGACCGCGTTGGGTCGGATGAAGATCCAGTTCTGCCAGGCCGTGAGCCGACCGAAGATGCGCGTCTCCATCGTCTCGCGTCCGGCGAAGCGCAGGTTCGCCTCCATGCCGGTGAGCGCATCGGGCGAGAGGCTCGCGCGCTCCTCGAGCGCGATGCGGATCTCGTCGTCCCAATCGATGTCGTCGGGCGCCGTCGTGACGAGGCCTAGCGCCACGGCGCGATCCGCGTCGAGCGGCTGGCCGATCGCGGCACGCGCGGCGTCGAGCGCCGGCGCCTCGCCGTAGAAGCGGCGTGCGAGGCGTGACTCGTGGCTCACCATCGGATACGTGCCGAAGTTGAGCGGCGACAGTGCGATCCTCGGCGCGGCATCCGGTTCGTCTGGCAGCGCGAGCATGTAGCTGCGATCGGCGGCGAGCGCGACCTCGAGGAAGGTGCCGCCGAAGCACGAGCCGCGTTCGATCAGCGCGAACAGCGAGCGCGACGACACGTCCAGACGTGCGAGCGTGCGGCGCAGCAGGCCGATCGTCTCGCGCACGAACCAGTGATCGCGGTGCGCATCGAGCGTCGCATCCATCGCGAGCACCGAATCGATCGACCCTTCGGTCTTCAGGAGCCACGTGCCGAGGTCGAGCTCGTTGGTGCGCAGGTGCAGGATCGCGTCGTCGAGCTGGCGCGCGAGCTGCAGCGGGTACCAGTCGGAGCCCGCCGCTTCGATGCCCTGCACGTCGGTCGGCTGCGCACCGTCCGGCGCCTTCAGCGTGAGCACGGCGAGACGCCGCGTGCGATCGAGCTCGACCTTCACGTGGCGATACGCGATGGCGTCGTCCGCGATCCGCTTGACGAGCGGCGTGAGCGCCACGCCCTTCGCGTTCGCTGGTCGATCGCTTTGCCCGGCCAGCTCCAGCGCGCGTTCCTGCACGCGCCGCGCGAACGCCTGCGGCTTCACGGCCTCGTCGACCAGGCGCCAGTCCACGGCCTTCTTGCCGCGGATGCCCTCGCTGGTGGTGCAGAAGATGTCGGCGTGGTCGTGGCGTACCTTGCGCTTGTCGGTGAGCCGCGTCAGGCCACCCGTGCCCGGCAGCACGCCGAGCAGCGGAACTTCGGGAAGGCTCACCGACGACGAGCGATCGTCGACGAGGATGATCTCGTCGCACGCCGCGGCGAGCTCGTAGCCGCCGCCCGCGCATGCACCGTTCACGGCCGCGATGAACCGCAGTCCCGAGTGCCGGCTCGAGTCCTCGAGGCCGTTGCGCGTCTCGTTCGTGAACTTGCAGAAGTTCACCTTCCACGCGTGGCTGCTCGAACCGAGCATGAAGATGTTCGCGCCCGAGCAGAACACGCGGTCGCGGCCGCTCGTCACGATCACGCTGCGCACCTCGGGATGCTCGAAGCGGATGCGCTGGATGGCGTCATGGAGCTCGATGTCGACGCCGAGGTCGTAGCTGTTGAGCTTCAGCTTGTAGCCGTCGCGGAGCCCGGCGTCCTCGTCGATCGCCATGGTGAGCGTCGCCACCACGCCCTCGAACTGCAGCGACCAGTGACGGTAGCGATCGGGTTGCGTCTGGTAGTCGACGGGCGGCGGAAGATCGGACATCGGAGGTCTCCTCGGCACTATGCTGCATGCACAATTGAAAACACGGTATGCAATTTACTGCATATTGAGCGATTGTCAACGGAAACCGGAGACCCGGTCAGGCGATCGCGAGGTCGTCTTCCAGTTGGCGACGCAACGCCTCGAACGCCTCGTCCGCGCCCATGCCGGACGTGTCGAACGTCGCGTCCGCCTTCGCATAGAACGCCGCGCGGCTCTCGAGGATGCGTCGAAGGTCGTTCATGGCCTCGGTATTGCCGGCGTGGCCCGCCATCGGCCGCGTGTCGCCTTGCGCAAGCACTCTGCGCATATGCTCCTCCGGTGAAGCACGCACCCACACCGTGTAGCACTGTGCGAGGAGCTGGCTGAACGTCGCAGGGTCGGACACGATGCCGCCGGGCGTCGCGATCACGGCTTGGGGCTCTCGCCGGATGACGTCCTCGAGCGCGCGCCGCTCGTATCGTCGATACGCCGCCGGCCCGTAGAGCGAGTGAATTTCGTCGAGGCTGCAACCGGCCACGGACTCGATGCGGCGGTTGAGCTCGATGAAGGGCAGCTTCCAGGCCTCCGCCAAGCGTCGCCCGAGCGTGCTCTTGCCCGCGCCGCGCAGACCGATCAGCGCGATGCGGCGGCGTCGCGCCGCCGGCGCCGCCGGCGCCGCGAAGAGTCCGGCCACCGCGGCTCGCGCTTGAGCCAACTCCGGTTCCGTGC
>JASLGD010000161.1 GCA_030150305.1 Caldimonas sp.
ACTTCCTCGCCGATCGTCGTTCCCCAGCCGTGGAACTCCTGGCCGAGCGACATCGGCACGGCGTCCTGCAGGTGCGTTCGCCCCATCTTCAGGACGTGCTCGAACTCCTTCGCCTTGGCATGGAACGCGTCCTGCAGGCGCCGGAGCGCCTCCATGTAGCTCTCGAGCCTGAGGATCAGCGCGAGGCGAAACGCGGTCGGGTAGACGTCGTTCGTCGACTGACCGAAGTTGACGTGGTCGTTCGGATGGACGACCGCGTAGTCGCCTTTCTTCCTGCCGAGGCTTTCGAGCGCGAGGTTCGCGATCACCTCGTTGGCGTTCATGTTGGTCGACGTGCCGGCGCCGCCCTGGATGAAGTCGGTGATGAACTGGTCGCGCATCTCGCCCGCGATCAGCTTGTCGCACGCGCCGACGATCGCGTCGGCGATCGTTGCGTCGAGCACGCCGAGGTCGCGGTTGGCGAGCGCCGCTGCCTTCTTGACGTAGCCGAGCGCCCGCACGAACTCGGGCTCCTTCGACATCGGGATGCCGGTGATGTGGAAGTTCTCGGCGCCGCGCAGCGTCTGCACGCCGTAATAGGCGCTGTCGGGAAGCGACTTCTCGCCGAGGAAGTCGCGCTCGATGCGCCCGGGCACGTCGACGATTCCGAGCTCTGCTTGACCCATCGCGGTCTCCTTCGCGAGTCACACCGCGGGGCCGAGGTCGAGCGTCAGGACAACCCCTCCCGCACCATCTTCCGGCGGATGAAAGCGATCTGCGTCTGCAGCGGCAGATCCTTCGGGCAGACGTCCTCGCAGCCGAGCAGGGACATGCAGCCGAAGACGCCGTCGTCGTCGCCGATCACCTCATAGTAGTCGGCGTCGGTCCGCGTGTCTCGCGGATCGAGGCGAAAGCGCGCGATCTTGTTGAGGCCGATCGCGCCGACGAAGTCCTTGCGCATCCGCGCGGTGCCGCAGGCGGCGACGCAGCAGCCGCACTCGATGCAGCGGTCGAGCTCGAAGATCTGGTCGGCGAGGTCGGGATCCATCGGCGCCTCGATCCGCCTCAGGTCGATCTTCTCCGCGGCGACGTGGCACCACGCTTCGAGCCGCTCGCTGAGCGAGCGCATCCACTTGCCGGTGTTGACCGAGAGGTCGCCGATCAGCTCGAAGAACGGCAGCGGCGCGAGCGTGATCTCGGGGCCGACGTCGCGCGTCAGCGTGCGGCAGGCGAGCGTCGGCCGGCCGTTGACGACCATCGCGCAGCTGCCGCAGATGCCGGCGCGGCAGACGAAGTCGAACTGCAGCGACGGATCGTGCTTCTCGCGGATCTCGCCGAGCGCCATGAAGAGCGTCATGCCGTCGCTCTGCTCGACCTCGAAGGTCTGCAGGTGCGGAACGCTCGCCGGGTCCGCGGGGTTGTGGCGCAGCACGTGGATCCGGATCTTCTGGCCGGACTGAACCACTCCCGCGGAAGCGCGTGGCGCCTTCACGAACGGCACGGGCGCTTCGATCATGGCCATGCTGTCACTCGCTTTCCCAGGAGAACTCCGACTCGGGGATCGCGCCGACGGCCTCCGCCTCCGGCACCGGGAAGCGCTCGTCGATGCGCTCGTTGCGGCCGCGCAGCGACGGCGGCAACAGGTGCGCGTACGGCATGAGCGCGCGCTGCAGCTCGAAGCGGTCGTCGATCCGCGCCTTGGCGACCTCGACCTCGGCCTGGCGGACGACGGTGTCGGGATGGTCGGTGTAGTCCTGGGCGCCATAGCCACGCCAGCCCGGCGGCAGCTCCATCTTCATGACGTCGAGCGGCTCGTAGCGCAGCGTCGGCAACGTCGCGTCGCCCGACCAGGACGCGAGCGTGCGGCTCAGCCACTTGGCGTCGTTGCGCGCCGGATGGTCCTCTCGGAAGTGCGCGCCGCGACTTTCGGTGCGCATCAGCGCGCCGTGCGCGACGCAGAGCGCGAGCTTGAGCATCTTCCTGGTCCGGTACGCGGTGACGAGCTCGGGATTCGGCCCCGGCGCGCTCGAACGCAGGCCGATGTTGCGGCTCTTCGCAAGCAGCCCCTGCAGCTCGTCGACCGCCTGTGCCAGGTCCTTGCCGGTGCGAAAGATGCCGACCTTCGCGCTCATGATCTCCTGCATCCTCGCCTTCAGCGCGCTCGCGTCCTCGCCGCCCGATCGGCTCGCGATCGCGTCGAGCTCGGCCCCCTCGCGGCGCACGAACTCGCGCACGAGGGCGATCGGGATCGCGGTGTCGTTCTCCGCGCGGTCGCAGAAGTCGGCGATGTATTCGCCGACGATCATCCCGGCGACGACGGTCTCTGCCACCGAGTTGCCGCCCAGGCGGTTGAAGCCGTGCATGTCCCAGCACGCCGTCTCGCCGGCGGCGAACAGGCCCTTCAGCGTCGGGCTCTCGCCGGTGTGGTTGGTGCGCACGCCGCCCATCGTGTAGTGCTGCGCCGGACGGACCGGGATCAGGTCCTTGACGGGATCGAGGCCGACGAAGTAGTGGCAGATGTCCCAGACCTCGCGCAGGTTCTGGCGGATGTGCTTCTCGCCGAGCAGGCGGATGTCGAGCCAGAGGTGCTCGCCGAAGCGCGATTGCGCGCCCTTGCCCTTGCGGATGTGCTCCTCCATCCGCCGCGAGACGACGTCGCGCGACGCGAGCTCCTTCTTCTCGGGCTCGTACTCGGGCATGAAGCGGTGCTGATCGACGTCGAGCAGCAGCCCGCCGTCGCCGCGGCAGCCTTCGGTGAGCAGGATCCCCGCCGGAAAGATCGGCGTCGGATGGAACTGCACCGCCTCCATGTTGCCGAGCGTCGCGATGCCGGTCTCGAGCGCGATCGCCATGCCGATGCCGTCGCAGATGACGGCGTTCGTCGTCACGCGATAGAGGCGGCCGGCGCCGCCGGTCGCGAGCGCGGTCGCCTTCGCGATCCACGCGCTCAGCTCGCCGGTGACGAGGTCGCGCACGACCGCGCCGTGGCAGCGGCCCGCGTCGTGGATCAGCGCGAGCGCCTCGCAGCGCTCGAGTACGGGGATCGATGCGGCGATCACCTGGTCGCCGACGGCCTGCAGCATCGCGTGTCCGGTCGCGTCGGCGACGTAGCACGTGCGCCACTTCTTGGTCCCGCCGAAGTCGCGCTGCGCGACCAGGCCGTGCGCTTCGTCGCGCTCGGTGACGGTGACCTTCTGGCCGTTGATCACGACCTGGCGGTCGCCCTTGCGCACGCGGCTCCATGGCACGCCCCACGCGGCGAGTTCGCGGACGGCCTTCGGCGCGGTGTTGACGAACATCCGCACGACTTCCTGGTCGGCGCCCCAGTCGGAGCCGCGCACCGTGTCCTCGAAGTGAACGTCCTCGTTGTCGCCTCGGCCCTTGACGACGTTGCCGAGGCTCGCCTGCATGCCCCCCTGCGCGGCCTTCGAGTGCGAGCGCTTCGGCGGCACGAGCGAGAGGATGACGGTGTCGTGGCCGCGGCGCTTCGCCGCGACCGCCATGCGCAGGCCGGCGAGGCCGCCGCCGATGACGAGCACGTCGGTGTAGAACACCTTCACTTGCGGCCCTCCCGCAGCGCGGCCGGAACGGGAACCTGCTGCCAGCTCGGCACGAACTCCTTGCCGATGCGCGCGTCGCGTCCCACGCCGATCTTGATGTAGGCGCCCAGCGTCGCGAGGCCGAGGACGATGAAGAAGACCGAGAGGGCCCACTTGACCATCTTCAGCGTGCGCCGCGTCGCGCGGTCGTTCTCGCCGGCGAGCCAGCCCCACTTCACCGCCAGGCGATAGAGGCCGATGCCGCCGTGCAGCTCGACCGCGAACAGCAGCACGAGGTAGAGCGGCCACCACGACCCGCTCCAGACGCGGTCGGCCGACATCCACGGCCCGATCTGCGCCGGGTGCATCATCATCTGGTAGAGATGCACCGAGGCGAGGAAGAACATCGCGAAGCCGGTGACGACCTGCCAGTACCACAGCGTCGTGTCCTCGTGGTGCATCGTCGCCATGTGGTCGCGGTAGGTGCGAACCTGGCCGTAGCTGATCGGGAACTTGCGCAACGCCAGCGCCGCATGCACGACGAAGAGCGCGAACACGGTGGCGACGACGAACGACACCAGGATCGGGTACGACCTGCCGAAGAAAAAGGTGCCCTCGAAGAACTTGGTCACCGTCCACATCGCGTCCTCGCTGATGAGGATCGTCGAGACGAAGAACATGTGGCCCCACATGAAGAGGCCGAGCACGAGGCCGCTGACGCTCTGCGCGAGGTCGAGCTTCGCCGGCCAGCGGCTCTTGCGCGCACGTGCAGCGCGCGGCGGTGCGACGGCGGTGCGGGCGCTGATCGAAGGGCTCGGGGCCGAGTTCATGCGGACCATTAGACGCCTGGTGCTCGCGCGCCGAACGGCGGCGAACGCCCGTTGGTTGACGGAGATCAACGCAACGCGCGGTCACGCGCGCCGCTTCGCCTGATGACGCTAGCGCACGAGCGTCACCGGGACGTCGGCGAGGTGCACGACCTTGTGTGCGACCGAGCCGAGGACCAGGTTGGCGACGCGGCCGAGGCCGCGCGTTCCCATGACGATGGCGTCGCAGCCGAGCTCGTGCGCGCAGCCGGCGATCTCCGCGGCGGGGTGGCCGATGCGCACGTGGCGCAGGCAGGCGACGCCGGCGGCGGCGGCCGGGCGCTCGGCGACGGCGACGATCGCCTCGCCGGCGCGCTCGAGCTCGGCGTCGATCTGGTCGGGCGTCACGAGCTTGCCCGGCCAGGGCTGCACGGGCGGCGCCTGCACGTTGAGGACGTGCAACTCGGCGTCGGCGCGGCCGCGCAACTCGGCGAGCGCGTGCGCGAACGCGCGCAGCGCGTCTTCGGAACCGTCAATGGGCACGAGAACGCGCTTCATGCCGTCGCCTTCGTTCGTGCACGCTTGTCCACGCCCCGATTGGACACCCGCCGCGGCGCTCGGCGGCCACGACGGCACGCCGGCGTTTGACGGATCTCAACGCGCGCTGGGGGCCCGGGGCACGGCGGTGACCCGTAGCCGCGCCGCGCCGGCATCCCCCATGCGAGGTGCGGCCCGGTATCCGTTCCGTATCCAGCGCGGTCCTAGCGTCGTCATCGTCGAAGCGAACCGCTGGAGGCGCCCATGGACAAGGCTTTGAGGCTCGCGACCATCGCCACGTGCCTCGCCGGGACGCTCGCGCCGCCGGGTGCACTCGCGAACCCGTGCCCGCTCGACAGCACCGGCACCGTCCGCAAGCCGATCACCACCTTCGTCGTCTGGGGCTCCGACACGCTCAGCGCGAACGACGGCTGCAGGGTCGACTCGGGGGGAACGCTGGAGGAGACCGGCGACCTCGTCGTCTCGGCTGGCTCGGTGCTCGGCAACACGGCCGGGGGGACGATCCAGATCGACCTCGTCGGCTCGCTGTCGAACCTGGGAATGGCGGGCCTGAGCGGGACCACGATCAACAACGGCACGATCACGAATGACGCACAGCTGCTCGGCGCCTTCGGCCAGTTCTCGAACAACGGCAAGCTCGTCAACGCAGCGATCGCGGGCTTCACCGGCGGCTCGTTCGCGAACAGCGGCTCGATCACGAGCGGGCCGGGCAGCACGTTCGCGCTCTCGGTGCTCACCGCGACCTCGACCGGCAGCGTCACGAACCACGGCACCTTCGCGATCGCAAGTTCGTCGCTCGCCAACTCGGGAGCAATCGCGAACGAGTCCGACGGGATCTTCCTCGTGCAGGAGAACGCGACCTTCGACCACTCCGGCACCTTCGCCACCGCCGGCAGGTTCAACAACGTCAGCGGCACCGTCACCAGCGAAAGCGGCGCCTCGATCGACAACAGCGGCACCTTCCAGAACCTCGACACCGTGCGAGCGTTGGCGGGCAGCACGTTCACGAACAGCGCGACCGTCCTCAACGCCGGGACGTTCTCGCTCGCCGGCAGCTTCGCGAACGCGGCCGGCGCCTCGTTCACGAACACCGGCGGCTTCGCGGCGAGCGGGTCGTTCGAGAACGGCGGGACGTTCACGAACTCGGGCGGCACCGCGACGCTGCACGGCGGCGCGGTCTTCATCAACGACGCCAGCGGCAAGATCGACAACAGCGGTGCCTGGACGACCGAGGCGTCGAGCCAGCTGACGAACAACGGCAAGCTCTCCAACGGCGGCTCGTTCAGCCACGGCGGGACGCTCGACAACGCCGCCGGCGCGAGCATCGACAACGGCGGCACGCTCGTCACCTTCGCCGCGACGATCCACAACGCCGGCTCGATCGACAACGGCGGCACGCTCACGAACGGCACCGGCAGCCAGATCGCCAACGCCGGCATGCTCTCGAGCTCGGGCCAGCTCGTGAACCAGGCCGTGATCGCCAACACGGGCACGCTCGACAACAGCGGTACGCTGAACAACAGCGGGCTGATCAGTACGGCGACCGGGGCGTTCAAGAACGAAAGCGGCGCGACCGTCAACAACCAGGGCACGATCACGGTCGGCTCGCCGCTCGCGCTGCCGCCGTTCCCGGTGGCGACGCTCGCCAACGACGGCGCGATCCACAACCAGGGCGGCACGATCGAGAACGCGGCCGGCGGCCGGATCGACAACCGCGGCACGATCACGAACGACGCCAACGGCTCGCTCAGGAACGACGCCAACGCGATGCTCGCGATCGCCGCCAGCGGCTCGGTCGTCAACGACGGCGGGATCGGCAACGCGGGGTCGGTGTTCCTCGCCGGCAGCATCAGTGGTTCGGGCACGTACTCGCAGACGGCAGGGCTCACCAAGCTGCAGACCGGCGCGTCGCTCGCGCAGTCGTTCATCGACGTCGCCGGCGGCAGCCTGCTCGGCGCCGGCCAGCTGTCGGGCGCCGTGCACGTCGGCCCCGGCGCGATCCTGGGGCCGGGCGATCCGAACCACCTCGGCATCATCGGATCGCTGACGGTCGACGGCGGTACGCTGCTGTTCCAGATCGCGGCGGCCGGGGCGTTCGACACGCTGTCGGTCAGCGGTGCGCTCGTGCTGCACGGCGGCGTCATCGAGTTCGATTTCATCGACGGCTTCGTGCCGGGTGCGGGCGACCGCTTCGAGAGCTTCCTCGTCGCCTCGGGCGGCATCGCCGGGCTCGACGGTGTCGCGCTCCGCTTCGACGGCTTGCCGGCAGGCATCGACGGCGCGCTGATCGACGTCGACGGTGCGCTGACGCTCGCCACCGGCGTCGCGGCACCGGTCGACGAGCCGCAGACGTGGGCGCTGCTGTTCGCGTTCGTTCCGCTGGTCGGCTGGATGGCGCGGCGGCGAAACGCCGCCTGAGCGCGTCGCCGAGGTCGTGCCTTCAGCGGCGGCGCTCGTGCATCCTGCCGAGCGCCGCCGAGAGCACGAGCCACGCCACCGCGACCGGGATCGCCGCGATCGCGATCGCGACGAGCTTCAAGCCGATCGCGTGCACCGTCTCGTAGAGCCAGCCCCAGAGCGCGTCCGAGCCGCGGTAGACGACGACGTCGATGAAGCTCTTCGCCTTGTACTTCTCCTCGCGGCCGACGACGGTGAAGAAGACCTGGCGTGCCGGGTTCGCGATCGCGAAGTTGAGCCAGCGCTGCGCGACCTGGAAGACGAGGACGACGGCGAGCGTCGGCGCGATCGCGAGCGCGGCGAAGCCGACGATGAAGAGCGCGGGCAGCACCGCTGCCGCGACGCCGAGGCCGAAGCGCTCGAGGAAGCGCCCGGTCGCGACGACCTGGGTCAGCAGCGTCAGGACGCCGACCGCGAGGTCGACGCTCGCGAAGATGCGCGTCTGCGCCGCCGCGCCGTGCACCTCGGCGGCGACGACGTTGGCCTGCGCGAAGTAGAGCACCGTCGCGCCGAACGAGAGCAGGCTCGCCCACGCCGCGAGGCCGAGCAGGTAGGGCGAGCGCGCGATCTCGGGGATCGCGGCGAACGCGCCGCCGCCGACGAGCGCACGCGCCTCGGGCCGCGGCGCGGCGGCCGCCGCGGTGCCTTCGAGACGGTGCACGCAGAAGACGGCGAGCTCGAGCAGGGCGAGCGCGACGAGCAGCAGGTTCTTCGGCCCGAGCGGCTCGGCGAGCGCGATCGTGATCGTCGGGCCGAGCAGCGCGCCGATCGTTCCGCCGGCGCCGATGAAGCCGAACAGGCGCTTGCCCTGCTCGCTGTCGAAGAGGTCGGCCATGAACGACCAGAACACGGCGACCGCGAACAGGCTGAACACGCTCACCCAGACGAAGAAGACGCGCGCGACCGCGACCGCGGCGACGTCGAGCGTGAGCAGGAGCCAGAACGCGACGAGGTTGAGCGCGAAGAAGTGGTAGACGATCGCGATGAAGCGTTGCCGCGGCAAGCGCGCGACGAGCATGCCGTAGAGCGGCTGCGCGACGAGGAGGGCAGCGAACGTCGCCGTGAAGAGCCACGGCAGCCGCTGCACGCCGCCGGCGATCGCCATCTGATCGCGCAGCGGCCGCACAACGTAGTACGCCGCGAGGAGCGCGAAGAAGTACGCGAACGACCACAGCGCAGCGCGACGCTCGGCAACCGTCGCCGGCAGCAGCGCGGCGAGGCGCCCCGAGAGCGCCGTCACGGCGCCGATTTCAGCTTCTCGCGCAACTCGGCGGCGTTCGCCTTCGCTCCGTAGCCGGGCGTGCCGCGCTGGAAGCGGCGCGCGTCGGCGAGGCCGCCGGCGACGACGGGCTCGAAGCCGGCGTCGCGGACGAGCTCGGCGGCGACGCGGACCGCTTCGGCGTCGTCGCCGGCGATCGGGATCGGCAGCTTCGGATCGGCGCGGCCGGCCTCGGCGGCGATGATCGTGTAGCCGATCGTGTTGAACGCGCGCACGACGCGCGCGCCGGGCAGGTACTTCTGCGTCGTCAGGCCGATGCCGTCGCGGTCGGCCTCGTCGGCGATGGCGCCGTCGCGCGCGGCGACGGCGTTGCCGCAGTCGAGGACGATCTTGCCCTTGAGCGCGGCGCCGTGGTCGCGGGCGATCTCGGGCATCGCGCCGTACGGCACGGC
>JASLGD010000173.1 GCA_030150305.1 Caldimonas sp.
GGCGGGCTGCGAGCGCTCAGGCAACCTTGCGCCCCTTCGCCGCGGCGAGGCTCGCGCGCAGCGTCTCGGCGAGGTCGCTCGTCGCCTCCTTCGGCTTGGCGGCGACGAGCTTCAGCTTCGCGCCCTTCGCCTTCGCCTCGATCAGCTCGTGCAGGCGCTCGCGATACTCGTTGTGCCACTCCTCGGGAGCGAACGGGCCGGTGATCGAATCGACGAGCTGCTCGGCGAGCTTGATCTCGGCGGGCGACGGGGTGCGCGCCTGGTCGGGGCGGATCGCGGGAACGTCGAGCACCTGCTCGGAGCGGCGCAGCGTCGTCATCCGCAGGTAGCCGTCGTCGCCGACCGCGAGCGCGCCGACGTAGCGCTTGTCGCGCATCACCCAGCGCGCGATGCCGATCCGCTCCTTGCCGGCGAGCGCGCCCGCGAGCGCGAAGTAGTCGGCGTCGCCCTTCTCGTCGGGGCCGAGATAGTACGGTCGGTCGAACCACGCGTCGCCGAGCGCGTCGCGGGGAACGAAGCGCAGCAGGTGGATCGCGCGGTCCGACTCGGGCGCGAGCTGCGCGAGCTCGTCGGGCTCGAGGATCACCGCGCGCTGGTCGTCGAGCGGAAAGGCCTTGCGCTGCTGCTCCTTCGGCACCTCGCGGCCGTTGTCCTTGCGGACGATTCGCTGCTCGACCGGCGTCAGGTCCTGGTCGTGGAGAAGGTGGAAGTGGACCGCCTGGTCCTGCACCGCGGAGTACATCTTGATCGGCACCTCGTGCTCGCCGAGGACGAGGTTGCCCTTCCAGATCGCGCGCGCGGCCATGCTCGTTGCCCGAGGGTTCTCCTGCGATTGGAGCGTGCTCGGATCATCGCATCCAGCGCGCGGCGTCGCACCTGCGCGTAGGTCTGCGCCCCGGCCGCCCGTCGGACAGCCGAGCACCCGCGAACCGGCGCGCCGTCGATCGACGACGCTCGTCGCGGGGGTCAGGCGAGCGACCCTGCTCGCCGAGCTCATCGCCGACCGCTGCGGTCACGACGCGCCGGGCGGGCCGGCGGGCCGAAGTGCAGCCAGGTTCAGCGTGTGCGAGCGGCCGAGCCAGAGCGCGCAGTCGCGGTGGTCGCGCAGCTCGTCGTCGGTGTTCGGATGCACGAAGACGTCGAGCGCGCCGTGGTTGAGCGCGAGCCAGCCGACGACGTGCTCGAACGCGTCGGCGCCGAACGCGACCTGGAAGCTCCACATCGGATGCGGCCCGACCGGCTTCTCGTGGAAGCGGCCGATCTGCACGCGCCCGGCCAGCGCCGCCTGCACCGTCTCGCGCAGCGCCCAGGCCGCGTCGCGGCTCGCGGCGTCGAAGTAGACGTGGGCGTGCCAGCTGCCGATGATCGACGGGTCGAGCGGTGGCATGGTCGGCGCAGTATGCGACCGGAGTGCGGCGGCGACGTCAGCGCCGTCGCGGCCGCTGGGTCGTCACGGTCGCTCAGTCGGCGCGCGCGCCCGACTCCTTGACGATCTTTCCCCAGCGGCCGATGTCGTCGCGGATGAGCTGCGCGAACTGCTCCGGCGTGCCGCCGAGCGGCTCGGCGCCTTCTTCGGCGAGGCGCTTGCGCAGCTCGGGCTGCTGCAGCGCCTTGTTGAACTCGGCGTTGAGCCTGGCCACGACGTCCTTCGGCGTTCCGGCCGGAGCGAGGAAGCCGAACCAGGTCACCGAGTCGAAGCCCTGGTAGCCGGCCTCGGCGACGGTCGGCGTCTGCGGCAGGTCGGCGACGCGCTTGCTCGACGTCACCGCGATCGCGCGCAGCTTGCCGGACCGGATCTGCTGCAGCACCGAAGGCACCGAGGAGACGTAGAGCTGCACCTGGCCGCCGATGATGTCGGTCAGCGCCTGGTTCGTCCCCTTGTACGGCACGTGCGTGAAGCGCACGCCGGCCGCCTTCTGGAACCGCTCGCCGGTGAGGTGCGCGACGGTGCCGTTGCCGGGCGAAGCGAAGTTGATCTCGCCCGGCTTCGCCTTCGCGGCGGCGACGACCTCGGCGAGCGTCTTGTAGGGCGACTGTGCCGGCACGACGAGCACGAGCGGCGCGCTCGCGACGAGCGCGATCGGCGTCAGGTCCTTCGTCGGGTCGTACGGCAGCTTCGAATACAGCGTCGGGTTGATCGCGAGGTTGCTCGTCTGCCCGAGGACGATCGTGTAGCCGTCGGGCGGCGACTTGGCCGCCTGGTCGACGCCGAGGTTGCCGCCCGCGCCGGCCCTGTTGTCGATCACGAACGTCCACTTGGTGTTCGAGGTCACCGCGTGCGTCACCTCGCGGGCGATGATGTCGGTGCCGCCGCCGGGCGGGAACGGCACGACGGCACGGATCGGCTTGGTGGGGTACGCCTGCGCGAGGGCGAGGCTGCACGCGAACGCGGCAGCGACGCCGGCGACGCCGCGTCGAAGCTGGGGCATCGGGTTGTCTCCGTTGTGTTTGGCGCAGTGTCGGGCCGCGCTCGGTGCACTGTCCAATCGATAGTTTCTTCGCAACCATCGACGCCGCTTTTGCGATCACGGAGCGGCGCGACCTCCGGTCGGCGCGCTCGCTGACGACAAGCTGACTCGAGGCGGGGTTTACGCCGAATCGCCCGCCGATGCGCATCGCCACACTCCGATGCACGCGGCACGAAGTCGCAGAGGAGTGGAGATGGATCGCACACCCGCATCGGTGCGCCGGCGTGCACGCGCCGTCGTCAGGACGTTGCTCGGCGCGGCGCTGTTCGCGGCGTTCGCCGGCGTTCACGCCGGCCGTCCGTACCCGGGCCCGAACACGCCGGCGCCGCAGGACGTCGGCGCGATGGCGCTCGCGCGCGGCGCGGCACCGGTCACCGCGACGGTCGCGCTCAAACTGCGCAACGTCGACGAGCTGCAGGCGCTCGCGGTCGCGCTGCACACCCCGGGATCGCCGCAGTTCGGCAAGTTCCTGACGCCGGAGCAGTTCCACGCGCGCTTCGATCCCTCGCCCGACGTCGTCGCCGCAGCGGTCGCGCACTTCACGCAGGCGGGGCTCGCGGCGCGCCTGGAGTCGGGCAACCTGATCCGCGTCAGCGGCGACGCGACCGCGATCGACCGCGCCTTCGGAACGGCGCTCCACCTGTACGACGTCGCGCCGCACGGCGGCAACGCCGGCTACCGGTTTCACGCGCCGACGCAAAAAGCGCAGGTCGCGTCGGCCGCGGTCGCCGCCAACGTCGACGCCGTGCTCGGCCTCGACGACCGCCCCCACTTCCGGCCGCACCTGCAGCGCGCCGCCGGCAAGGCCGGCGCGAGCGCGATCCCCGGGGTCGCGATCCGCAAGGTCCCGAGCACGACGAATCCGCCGGGCGTCTGGACGGTGACCGACTTCGCGCAGTACTACGACGTGCTGCCGCTCTACAACCAGAACGTCCGCGGCCAGGGCCGCACGGTCGGCATCGTCACGCTCGCGTCGTTCACGCCGAGCGACGCGTTCACGTACTGGTCGGCGGTCGGCCTGACGGTCGATCCGCATCGGCTGACGGTGGTCGACATCGACGGCGGCCCCGGCGCGCCGAGCGACGAGTCGGGGTCCGAGGAGACGACCCTCGACGTCGAGCAGTCCGGCGGGCTCGCGCCGGCGGCGAAGGTGCTCGTCTACCAGGCGCCCAACACCGACCAGGCGTTCTTCGACGCGTTCGTCCGCGCCGTCAACGACAACAAGGCGGAGACGGTGTCGGTGAGCTGGGGCGAGTGGGAGTGGTTCGACACGCAGGCGACGGTGACCGTCGGGTCGAAGACGGTCGACTTCCTGCACGCGCTCGAGAGCGTGCTGCTGCAAGGCGCGGTGCAGGGTCAGACGTTCTTCGCGGCGTCGGGCGATGCCGGCGCATACGACGCCAGCGACGTCTTCCAGCAACCGCAGTACACCCCGGTGCTCAGCGTCGACTTTCCGGCGTCGTCGCGCTGGATCGTCGCCGCCGGCGGCACGACGCTGGCCGGCGACCAGACGTTCCAGTTCAGCGACGGCTCGCTCTTCACGGTGCACGTCCCCCAGGAGCGCGTGTGGGGTTGGGACTACCTGATCCCGCTCTGCAGCTTCATCGGCCTCGACCCGGTCTCGTGCGGCATCTTCCCGGCCGGCGGCGGGGGCGGCGTCAGCGCATACGTGCCGCTGCCGTTCTACCAGCTGCTCGTGCCGACGAAGACGACCGAGCCCAACCAGCAGCTGATCGACACCTCGACCGGCGAGCTGATCACGACGGTGCCGGCGCGCTTCCGCGGCCGCAACCTCCCCGACGTGTCGGCCAACGCCGATCCCGACACCGGCTACGTCATCGTCTACACGTCGTCCAAGGTCGGCCTGATCGTCGACGAGTTCATCGGCGGCACGAGCTTCACGGCGCCGCAGCTGAACGGCGTCGCCGCACTGCTCGGCCAGAGCGTGCACGGCCGACTCGGCCTCTTCAACGTGCCGCTCTACATCGCCGCCTCGACGCAGCTCGGCTACGCCGGGCCGATGGCGCCGCTGCGCGACATCAAGGCGGGCGACAACTGGTTCTACCAGGGTCGACCCGGCTACGACCAGGGCTCGGGCGTCGGCTCGCTCGACGTCGCCAACTTCGCGCGCACGCTGCAGCTGCTCGGGTACTGAGCGGGCCCGGGCGCGCACGCGGCGCGGGCGATTTCAGCCGGGGCGTCCCGGCGCGCGCCGCGCCGGGATTCGAGCCGCGCGCGCCGCACCGGGATTCGAGCCGGGCGCGCCGCGCCGGGGTTCGCGTCGCCGCCAGTTGCGCCTGTCGTTGTGGCTACGATCGGGCGATGAAGACGACGGTGCCCGGGTTCCTGCAGGGCGGCGGCGAGATGGGCGCGCTGATGCGCGGGCACGACTGGTCGCGCTCCTCGCTCGGCGCGCCCGCCGACTGGCCGCAGTCGCTGCGCACCGTCGTCCGCCTGATGCTCAACACCGGGCACCCGATGTACATCTGGTGGGGCCCGGAGCTCGCGTGCCTGTACAACGACGCCTACCGCGAGACGATCGGGCCCGAGCGGCACCCCGGCTCGCTCGGCCGTCCGGCGCGCGACGTCTGGAGCGAGATCTGGCCGATCATCGGGCCGCAGATCGAGCAGGTGATGGCCGGGGGCGGCGCGACGTGGCACGTCGACCAGCTCGTGCCGATCACCCGCCACGGCCACGTCGAGCAGGTCTACTGGACCTACAGCTACAGCCCGATCGACGACGAAGGGTCGCCGAACGGCATCGGCGGCGTCCTCGTCGTCTGCACCGAGACGACGAAGCAGGTCCTCGTCGCGCGCCAGCTCACGCTCGAGCGCGACCGGCTCGCGCAGCTGTTCGCGCAGGCGCCGATCTTCATGGCGCTGCTCGAAGGCCCGGCGCACACGATCACGATCGCCAACCCGGCGTACATGCAGCTCGTCGGCCACCGGCCGATCGTCGGCAAGACCGTCGCCGAGGCGCTGCCCGAGGTCGCGGCGCAAGGCTACGTCGCGTTGCTCGACCGCGTGTTCGCGAGCGGCGAAGCGTACAGCGCGAGCGGCGCGCGCTACGACCTGCAGCCGGCGCCGGGCGGCGCCGCGGTCGAGCGCTTCCTCGACTTCGTCTACCAGCCGATCAAGGACGCCGACGATCGTGTCACCGGGATCTTCGTCGTCGGCGCCGACGTCACCGACCGGGCGCGCGCGTTCGACGCGATGCGCGAGAGCGAGGCGCGCTTTCGCGCCGCGCTCAAGGCCGGCCGGATGGGCTACTGGGAGACCGACCTCGTCGCGCGGACGCGGACGTGGTCCGACGAGGCGATGGCGCTGTTCGGCCTGGCGCTTCCAGACCGCAAGGGCACGCTCGGCGGCGCCGACGACGAGTTCGTCGCCGCGCTGCATCCCGACGATCGCGCCCTCGCGGCGCACTACCACGAGCTCGCCAAGGACCACGACGCGTTCGCCGCCGACTACCGCGTCGTCCGCCCCGACGGCTCGACGCTCTGGCTGTCCGGCCGCGGCGCCGTCACCTCGCGCGGCGCCGCGGGCGAGCCGCTGCGGCTGATCAGCGTCATGCACGACGTCACCGAGGCGCGGCAGGCCGAGCAGCAACTCGGCGTCGAGCGCGAGCGGCTGCGCCTCGCGCTCGGCGCCGGCCGCATGGGCGCGTACGAGCTCGACATCGCGACCGACACGCTCTGGTGGTCGCCGGAGACATACGCGCTCTTCGGCGTCGACCCGGCGACGTTCACGCCGACGCGTGACAGCGTGATCGACCTCCTCGATCCCGAGGACCGGCCCGGGTTCGCGAAGCGGCGGCGGCAGGCGATCAACCAGCACGAGCCGTTCTTCGACGAGTTCCGGCTGCGCCGGCCGGACGGCAGCCGCATCTGGATCGGCTACCGCGGCCGCGCCGAATACGACGACCGCGGCCGGCCGGTGCGCACGTTCGGCGTCGTCATGGACATCACCGAGCGCAAGACGGCCGAGCAGGTCCTGCGCGACGCCGGCCGCGAGAAGGACGATTTCATCGCGACGCTCTCGCACGAGCTGCGCAATCCGCTCGCGCCGATCCGCAACGCGGTCAACGTGCTGCAGCACCTGCCGGCCGGCGACGCGCGCGCCGCCTGGTGCCGCGACGTCATCGCCCGCCAGACCGCGCAGATGGCGCGGCTGCTCGACGACCTGCTCGACGTCTCGCGCCTGACGCGCGGCAAGCTGACGCTGCGCGTGCAGCGCCTCGACCTCGCGACCGTGATGGCGCGCGCGATCGAGATCGCGCAGCCGGTGATCGACGGCGCGCGGCACGACCTGACCGTCGACCTCCCGCCCGAGACGCTCGAGCTCGACGGCGACCTGACGCGCCTCGCCCAGGTGTTCTCGAACGTGCTCATCAACGCGGCCAAGTACACGCCGCCGGGCGGAACGATCGCGCTGACCGCGGCGGCGGAGGGCGCCGCGATCGTCGTCAAGGTGAAGGACACCGGCATCGGCATCGCCGAGGAGCACATCGACCGCATCTTCGACTTGTTCGGCCAGGTCGAGTCGGCGAGCTCGCACGCGCAGGACGGCCAGGGCATCGGCCTCTCGCTCGCGCGCCGGCTGCTCGAGCTGCACGGCGGCACGATCGAGGCGCGCAGCGAAGGCCTCGGCAAGGGCAGCGAGTTCGAGGTGCGCCTGCGCGCGCGCGCCATCGGCGCCGCGCACCTGGCGCGCCCCGCCGCCTGAACCGTCGACGCGGAGGACGACGGAGAGGACTCGCGACGTGAGACGCCGGGCGCGCGCACCTTCGGGCCGTCGGCCGCGACACGGCGGCGCCGGTGCGTGGCGCGCCGGCGGCGGCCGCGGCGCCGAGCGACGCGCGATCGCCGCGGCGCTGACGCTGCTGCTGCAC
>JASLGD010000178.1 GCA_030150305.1 Caldimonas sp.
CGCGTTCCACCACTTCCAGCAGCTGCGCGAGAGCGGCCGCGTCCGCCTGTTCGGGCCGTACGGGGGGTACGGCGCCGGCGAACAGGCGCGCGACTTCGTGTTCGTCGGCGACGTCGTCGCGGTCAACCTCTGGTTCCTCGAGCATTCCGGCGTCAGCGGCATCTTCAATCTCGGCAGCGGCCGCGCACAGCCGTTCAACGACATCGCCGTCGCCGTCGTCAACGCGACGCGCGCGGCGCGCGGCGAGGCGCCGCTCGCGCTCGCCGAGCTCGTCGACGCCGGGCTGATCGAGTACATCGAGTTCCCGGCCGCGCTCGTCGGCAAGTACCAGTGCTACACCGAGGCCGATCTCGGCCGCCTGCGCGCCGCGGGATGCGACCACGCGTTCGCCGACGTCGCCACCGGTGTCGCGCGCTACGCGGCCGCACTCGCCCCGACTCCCCCCTGACGACCCTCCGCGGCGGGACAACGCGGCGCGATCGCGCGTCGTTGTTCGTCGCGTGCCGCGTCGAGCACGACGCAGCGCACCGACGGCCGTCCGGTCGCCGGTCCACAACCGTGCAGGAGGTGTCCCATGTTGAAGACGATCTTCGCCGCGCTCGCGGCGCTCTTGTTCGCGGCGGCGGTGCACGCCGCGGTCGACGTCAACCGTGCCAGCCAGGCCGAGCTCGAAGCGGTGAAGGGAATCGGCCCTTCGCTCTCGACCGTGATCGTGAGCGAGCGCAAGAAGTCCGAGTTCAAGGACTGGAGCGACTTCGTCGGCCGCGTCAAGGGCGTCGGCGAGAAGAACGCGGCCAAGTTCTCGGACGGCGGCCTGACCGTGCAGGGCAAGCCCTACGTCGCGCCGCCGGCGAGCGAAGGCAAGCCGACGAAGACGGGCCGCACGAGCAAGGCGGCGCCGGCGAAGGACGGCGCGCAGAAGACGCGCGCCGGCGCAGCGCCTCAAGCATCGCGCTAGCGAGCGCGGCGCGCGGGCGCCGGCGCAGTCGCGCGCCCGCGCGCCGTTCGGCGCGCGGTCAACCCGGGTCCGAGAACGGGCGTTACGGTCGTGCGCCGCGTCGTCGCGACGCGCCGCACCGTCGCGCCATCGGGCCGCCGGTCCCGCAGCCCTCCGGAGACCCAATGTTCAAGAAGCTCATCGCCGCGTTCGCGGCACTCCTCGCCGCGACGGCGTTCGCCGCGGTCGATGCCAACAAGGCGACCCAGGCCGAGCTGGAGACGATCAAGGGCATCGGCCCGGCGATCTCCGGCGCGATCATCAGCGAGCGCCAGAAGGGTGAGTTCAAGGACTGGAACGACCTCGTCGTTCGCGTCAAGGGCATCGGCGAGAAGAACGCCGCGACGTTCTCGGGCGAAGGCTTGACCGTCCAGGGCAAGACGTTCTCGGGCGCCGCGGCCGCGCCGACGAAGCCGGCCGCCACCGCCAAGCCCGCGACCGTGCAGGCCCCGGCGACGGCGAAGGCCGAGGCACCGGCCGCGCCCGCGACGCCGGCGACCCTGGCCAAGCCGGCATCTGCCGCTGCGAAGGCAGAGAAGTCGGCGAAGGCCGAGAAGACCGAGAAGACCGACAAGGCGGAGAAGACTCCCAAGGCTGACAAGGCGGAGAAGACGGCGAAGGCCGAGAAGACCGAGACGACCGCCAAGGCCGAGAAGAGCGGCAAGGCGGAGAAGACCACGAAGGCGGACAAGGCCGAGAAGACCGCGAAGACGGACAAGGCGGAGGCGAAGAGCGCCGCCGCGAGCGCGCCGAAGAAGTAAGTCGCGCCGTCGATCCTGCCCGGTATTCGCCGCCGCGCTCGTCGCGGCCGCGAAGCCCGTCGCCTTCAGGCTGCGACGGACGAGACCGCGACCGGCGCTGGCGCGTCGTGCCAGGCGAAGAACGCCCGCACCTCGTCGCGCCGCGCCATCGTGTCCTTGACGCCGAGCGCGATCAGCTCGCGCGTGTACGGCGCCTCGAACAGCAGGTAGCTCGCGAGCGCCGCGCCGCGCGCGTCCTCGCCCTTGCCGGAGACGCCGACGCCGCGCAGCATCGTGCGGATGGGCAGCGGCAGGCTCTTCAGGTGGCGCGCCGCGATGTCGTCGAGCCGCTCGCTCGGCGAGATGACGAGCACGCGGATCGGCTTCAGGGTCGTCGCCTCGCGCGACTGCGGCGGCAGCAGCGCAAGCGTCGCGTTGATCCGCTGCAGCCGCTCGACGTCGACGGCGAGCGCGTCGAGGAAGATGTTCGAGAGCGCATGGCCGGCGATCTGCGCGAGGTTGGGGTACTCGCTGCTGCCGACGCGCTCGCCCGGCGGCTCGTGCATGCGACCCGCGCCGATGACGAGGATGCGCTCGGCGCCGAGGTGGACGGCGGGCGAGATCGGCGCCGCCTGGCGCATCGAGCCGTCGCCGCAGTACTCGACGTTGCCGCAGACGTCGAGCGCGACGGCGGGAAAGATGAACGGGATCGCCGACGACGCGAGCAGGTGCGGCACGGTGATCGCGCTGCGCACCGCGAGCCGCTGCGAGCGCGTCCACGGCACGATGTCGGCGACGGCGTCGTAGAACGTCACGTGCAGGCCCGAGCCGTAGCTCGACGCCGCGACCGCGATCGCGTGCAGATGCCCCGCGGCCATCATCGCGCGCAGCCGCGACGTGTCGATGAGGTGCTCGAGCAGCTGCTCGAGCGTCTTGTTGTCGAGCAGCGACCGCGGCCGCGCGCGCGCCCAGCGCGCGATGAGCCAGCCGATCGACATCATCGTCAGCCAGCGCGCGCCAGTGCGGATGACGCCGAGCGAGTCCGAGCGGTAGACCTGCTCGGCGCGAAAGTTCTGCCAGACGTCGACCAGCCCGGCGACGGCGTGATCGAACCGGTCGGCCCGGCACGCGAGCGCGGCGGCATTGATCGCGCCGGCGGAGGTGCCGGCGATGACGGGGAACGGGTTGCCGCCGTCGATTCCGCTCTCGCGGCGGATCTGCGCGACCGCCTGCAGCACGCCGACCTGGTAGGCGGCGCGCGCGCCGCCGCCGGTGAGCACCAGCCCGGTTGTGCCTGTCGAATCGTTCATCGCGCCCGGAGCCTGCCCGAGGGCGTCGATCATAGGTCGCGGGGTGCGACCGTTCGCGTGTGTCGGCTTGTGACGATCGTTGCGCGTGCTGTCGGTCACGCTGCGCCTGTCTCGGCTCGGCGACGCGCTCGCGGCGGGCGCGTGGCGGTTCAGTCGTAGACGATCGCGATCCGGCCGTGCGCGGCCGCCGACTGCCAGCGCTCGAGTGCGCGGTCGCTCGGATAGAAGCGGACGGCGTCGCCGAGGTCGAGCTCGCCGACCGCCTCGCGGCGCTGCAGCTGCAGGCGCACGCGCAGGCCTTCCTGGATCTCGCCGTGCTCGGTCTGCGAGCGCCGCGACGGAAAGTCGCGCAGCACCTCTGCGACCGGCGGCACGCTGCCGTTGACCTCGACGCGCAGGTACTTGCCGAAGCGGCAGCGCGCGCCGGCGAGGTCCCACACGCTCTGCACCTGGAAGCGGACGCCGCCGCCGAAACGGTCGGGCTGGACCCGGCCCTGCGCGATGACGAGCTCGTCTTCCTTCAGCAGGTCGCGATTGGCGATCAGCAGCTCTTCGTTGGCGACCGCATCGACGGTCTCGCTCATGTCGTCGAGCCTGAAGAGGGCGACGCGGCCGCGCATGCCGTTGACCACGCGCAGCTCGCCGACGATGCCGGCGAGCAGGATCGTCTCGCGGGTGTCGACGAGGTCGGCCAGATTCGCTATCGGCAGCTTGACGAAGCGGCGCACCTCGCTCGCGCTCTGGTCGAACAGGTGGCCCGAGAGGTAGAAGCCGAGCGCCGACTTCTCGAGCGTGAGGCGCTCCTTGATGCTCCACTCGCGCACCGACGCGAGCGGCGGCTCCTCGGTGCTCGCTCCGTGCGCATCGCCGCCGCCGTCGAAGAGCGCGTCGAAGAGGCCGCCCTGGTCGGCGTGCGCGGCCTGCGTCTCCGCCCAGTCGAGCGCGACGCCGGAGCTCGCGAGCAGCGACGCGCGGCCGCCGTGGATGCGGTCGAACGCGCCGGCCTTGATCAGCGCCTCGAGGACGCGCCGGTTGATGCGCGTGCGGTCGACCCGGCGGCAGAAGTCGAACACGCTCTTGAACGCGCCACCTTCCTCGCGCGCGGCGACGATCGCCTCGATCGCGCCCTGCCCGGTGCCCTTGATCGCGCCGAGGCCGAAGCGCACCGCGCTGTCGGAGATCGGCTCGAAGCGGTACGTGCCGGCGTTGATGTCGGGCGTCTCGATCGTGACGCCGAACGTCCGCGCGTCGCCGACGAGCGCCTTCAGCTTGTCGCTGTTGTCGATCTCGACCGACATGTTGGCGGCGAAGAACTCGGCCGCGTAGTGCGCCTTGATCCACGCCGTCTGGTAGGCGAGCAGCGAGTACGCGGCGGCGTGCGACTTGTTGAAGCCGTAGCCCGCGAACTTCTCCATCAGGTCGAACACCTCGTCGGCGACTTCGGCGGAGATCTGCTTCTTCGCCGCGCCCTCGCGGAAGATCGAGCGATGCGTCGCCATCTCCTCGGGCTTCTTCTTGCCCATCGCGCGGCGCAGCAGGTCGGCGCCGCCGAGCGAGTAGCCGCCGAGCAGCTGCGCGGCCTGCATCACCTGCTCCTGGTAGACCATGATCCCGTACGTCTCGCCGAGCACCGACTCGAGCAGCGGATGCGAGAAGCTGACGTCCTCGCGGCCGTGCTTGCGCGCGCAAAAGCTGGGGATGTTCTCCATCGGCCCGGGCCGGAACATCGCGTTCAGCGCGATCAGGTCCTCGAGGCGATTCGGCTCGGCGTCCTTCAGCATGCGGCGCATGCCGGCCGATTCGAACTGGAACACCGACTCGGTGCGGCCCTCGGCGAAGAGCTTGTAGACCTCGGGATCGTCGAGCGGCAGCGACTCGTACGCGAAGTCGCGCTGCTCGGGATGGCGCGCGACGATGAACTCCTTCGCGAGCTCGAGGATCGTCAGCGTCGCCAGTCCGAGGAAGTCGAACTTGACGAGGCCGATCGCCTCGACGTCGTCCTTGTCGAACTGGCTGACCGCGCTCGTGCTGCCCGGCTGCATGTAGAGCGGGCAGAAGTCGGTGATCTTGCCCGGCGCGATCAGGACGCCGCCGGCGTGCATGCCGACGTTTCGCACCAGGCCCTCGGCCTTCTCGGCGAGCGCGAGCAGCTCGGCGACCTCCTCCTCGTTCTTCTCGCGCTGCTCGATCTCGGGCGCCTCGCGGCGCGCATAGATGATGTTCGGGTCGGGGCGCTCGGGCGGGCGCTTCAGCGTCACGGTCTTGCCCGGCGGCGCGGGAACGAGCTTGGCGACCGAGTCGACGTGGCCGTAGCTCATGCCGAGCACGCGGCCGACGTCGCGCAGCGCCGCCTTCGCCGCCATCGTGCCGAAGGTCGCGATCTGGCTGACGGCGTCGCGGCCGTACTTCGCCTTGACGTAGTCGATGACGCGGTCGCGGTTGGCCTGGCAGAAGTCGATGTCGAAGTCGGGCATCGACACCCGCTCCGGATTGAGGAAGCGCTCGAACAGCAGCTCGTAGCGCAGCGGATCGATGTCGGTGATGTTGAGCGCGTAGGCGACGAGCGAGCCGGCGCCCGAGCCGCGGCCCGGGCCGACCGGGCAGCCGTTCGTCTTCGCCCAGTTGATGAAGTCGGCCACGATCAGGAAGTAGCCCGGGAAGCCCATCTTCAGGATCGTCTCGATCTCGAAGTCGAGCCTAGCGACGTAGCGCGGCCGCTCGCGCTCGCGCGTCGCGGCGTCGGGATAGAGCCGCTCGAGCCGGGCGACGAGGCCGTCGTGGGCAGCGATGCGGAAGTACTCGGGCATCGGCACGCGCGCGCCGTCGCGCAGCGGCGTCTCGAAGTCGGGCAGCTGGGGCTTGCCGAGGACGAGCGTCAGGTTGCAGCGCTTCGCGATCTCGACCGTGTTGGCGAGCGCGCTCGGCAGGTCGGCGAACAGCCGCTCCATCTCGCGCTGGCTCTTGAAGTGCTGCTCGCGACTGAAGCGCTTGACGCGACGCGGATTGGCGAGCATCTCGCCGTCGGCGATGCAGATCCGCGCCTCGTGGGCCTCGTGGTCGTCGGCGGTGAGGAACTGCACCGAGTGCGTCGCGACGACCGGCAGCTGCAGCCGCGCCGCGAGTTCGACCGCGGCGCGCAGGTGCGCCTCGTTGCTCGCCAGGCCGCAGCGCTGCACCTCGACGTAGAAGCGGCGCGGAAAGCAGTGCGCGAGCCGCTCGGCGACGCTTTGCGCGCGCGCGCCGTCGCCGGCGAGCAGCGCGCGGCCGAGCGCGCCGGCGTCGGCGCCGGAGAGCGCGATCAGCCCTTCGCTGCACTCGGCGAGCCACGCCCACTCGATGAGCGCGTGCCCGCTCGCGGCGTTGCCGAGCCAGCCGCGCGACAGCAGCGTCGACAGGTTGAGATAGCCGGCGCGGTTCTGCACGAGCAGGACGAGCCGCGTGCTCGACTTCTCGCCGCCGTCGGGCGCCATGCAGACCTCGGCGCCGAGGATCGGCTTCACTCCGGCGGCGCGCGCGGCGCGGTAGAACTTGATCGCGCCGAAGAGATTGCTGAGGTCGGTGATCGCGAGCGCGCCCTGGCCGTCGGCAGCCGCGGCGGCGACGAACTCGTCGATCCTGAGCGTGCCGTCGACGACCGAGAACTCGGTGTGCGCGCGCAGGTGGACGAAGGCCATGCGGTCGATTCTAGGGAGCGCGCCGACGCGCGGCGGCGGCGCGGGACGTGCTAGGCGACGTGCGGCACGACCTTTGCTCCGTGCGGGTTCGCACGCCCGCGCTCGGTTTCGTCTACCCTGCCGGCTTCGCCGCGACGGATCGGCAAGGCGCCGAGGAGATCGCCATGAAGACGCCCCGGGCTGCGCCCGATCCCACCCCGCGCAACGCGCTCGCCGCGCACTACGCGAACGTGCGCGACGCGAGCCTCGCGCTCGCCGCGCCGCTCTCCGCCGAGGACTGCCAGGTCCAGTCGATGCCCGACGCGAGCCCGACGAAGTGGCACCTCGCGCACGTCACCTGGTTCTTCGAGACGTTCATCCTCGAACGGTTCGAGCCGGGGTTCGCGGCGTTCGATCCGGCGTTTCGCGTCCTCTTCAACAGCTACTACCACGGCATCGGCGAACGCCATCCGCGTCCCGAGCGCGGCCTCGTGACGCGGCCCGACCTGGCGCAGGTGCGGCGCTACCGCGCCAACGTCGACGAGCGCATGCAGGCACTCCTCGCCGCGCGCGGCGACGACGCCGAGATCGCGGCGCTCGCCACCCTCGGCCTGCACCACGAGCAGCAGCACCAGGAGCTCATCCTCACCGACATCAAGCACGCGCTGTCGAGGAACCCGCTCGCGCCGGCGTACGCGCGGCGCTGGCCGATGGCGCAGGTGCGGCCGCAGCCGCTCGCCTGGTTCGACCACGAAGGCGGCCTCGTCGAGCTCGGCCACGACCCGCAACGCGACGGCGCCTTCTGCTTCGACAACGAGACGCCGCGCCACCGCGTGTTCGCGGCGCCGTTCAGGATTGCGTCGCGGCCGTCGACGTTCGGCGACTATCTCGCGTTCATCGACGACGGCGGCTATCGCCGTCCCGAGCTGTGGCTCTCGATGGGCTGGGACTGGCTGCAGGCAGGCGCGCGCAAGGCGCCGCTCTACTGGCGCGACGACGGCGGCCGCTGGCGCATCTTCACGCTGCAGGGCGAGGTCGACGTCGATCCGCACACGCCGGTCTGCCATCTCAGCTACTTCGAGGCCGACGCGTTCGCGCGCTGGGCCGGCGCGCGGTTGCCGAGCGAGCTCGAATGGGAGATCGCGGCGCGCGCGCTCGCCGGGCCGATCGTCGGCAACTTCGTCGACCGCGGCGCGTTCCATCCGCTGCCGCAGCGCGAGCCGCTCGGCGACGCGCCGGTGCAGATGTTCGGCGACGTCTGGGAGTGGACGCAGTCGGCGTACCTCGCCTATCCCGGCTTCCGGCCGTTGCCGGGCGCGGTCGGCGAATACAACGGCAAGTTCATGTGCAACCAGTTCGTGCTGCGCGGCGGCTCGTGCGCGACGCCGCCGCGCCACGTCCGCGCGAGCTACCGCAACTTCTTCCCGCCCGACGCGCAGTGGCAGTTCAGCGGCGTGCGACTCGCCCGCGACCTCGACTGACGCCGCTGCGGACCTCGCCTGACGCCTGCTACGACGAGAGGACCGCGAGCACGTCGGAGTGGAACTCGCGCTGGTAGAGGATCCACACCACGCCGGCGCTGGCGACGAGGAAGACGTACGGCGAGAAGAACCAGCCGGCGACGGCGAACGAGAAGTAGTAGGCGCGCAGGCCGTCGTTGAACGTCTCCGCCGCCATGCCGACGACGCGTCCCGCCCTGTCGGCGAACTCGTCGCGCGAGAGCCCTTCGCTGCGGAAGCGATCGGCGTCGGGCGCCGAAGCGATCAGCAGCGCGCCGAACGTGTACTGGCGCATCGACCAGGTGAAGCGGAAGAACGCGTAGATGAAGATGACGAGCAGGAAGAGCAGCTTGAAGTCGAACACGAGCTCTGTCGTCCTCGCCGCGAACGGCAGCTCGCGAGCGAGCTCGTGCGCCTTCTCGGCGGTGCCGATCACCGCGAGCAGGCCGCCGATGATGAGGATCGTCGTCGACGCGAAGAACGACGGGCTCGTCGACAGGTTCTGGATGACGACGCCGTCGACGACGCGCACTTCGCGGTAGGTCGTCTGCAGCATCCACTGGCGGCGCACGCGGTTGGTCGTCTCGAGCAGCGAGAGCCGGCCGCCGCGGCGGCGCGCGAAGGTCGCGTAGCCGGCCCAGGCGGCGATGAAGAAGGCGACGGCTGCCCAGTCGATCCAGGGCAGGATGGCGAGCGCACGCACCAGCGAGTCCATGGCGCACTCTAGCGCCCGGGCGGCGCGGCGTTCCACCAGCCGCCGCCGAGCGCCTGCAGCAGCGCGGCGGAGTCGGCATAGCGGTCGGCGACCGCCTGCGTGCGATCGAGGAGCGCCGAGCGGAGCCTGCGCTCGACGTCGAGCAGCGAAAGCTGGCTGACGCCGCCGGCCTCGAAGCGCGCCGCCGCGATCGCGTGCTGGCTGC
>JASLGD010000204.1 GCA_030150305.1 Caldimonas sp.
GGGGCTGCAGGGCTCGCTCCTGCAGCAGCTCGACAAGCGCAATTCGTCGGTCGGCTGGGGCGCGTTCTACATGCTCGTCAACATCGGCGGCTTCCTCGGCCCGCCGCTCGCGCACTATCTCTACGGCATCTCCTGGCCGGCGGTGTTCTACGGCTGCGCGGTGATCGTCTCGCTCAACTTCGCGATGCTGCTCACGTACCCGCGCGTCGCCGCCGGCGGGGTGCAGAGCGGCGGCGTGCTCGCGGTCGCGAAGACGACCTTCCGCAACCTCGCGCGCCCGCGTCTGGCGCTCTTCATCGTGATCATGTCGGGCTTCTGGCTGATGTTCATGCAGCTGTTCGACATCCTGCCCAACTTCATCGTCGACTGGGTCGACTCGTCGGCGATCGTGCGCGCGCTCCACCTGCCGGCGATGTTCACGAACGAGACGCCGCGCGGGACGATGATCGCGCAGGAGTGGATGATCAACGCCAACTCGTTCCTGATCATCGTCGGCGTGGTCTGGATCTCGCACCTGGTCGCGCGCATGCGGCGCGTGCACTCGATCTTCGCCGGCATCGTCGTCGCGTCGCTCGGCCTCCTGCTGGCCGGCTTCACGATGTCGGGCACGGCGTGCATCCTCGCGATCCTCCTGTTCTCGGTCGGCGAGATGCTCGCGAGCCCGAAGATGCTCGACTACCTCGGCGTCATCGCGCCCGCAGGCGAGAAGGCGCTCTACATGGGCTACGCCAACATGCCGCAGGCGATCGGCTGGGCGTACGGGTCGTTCCTCGGCGGCCAGATCTACGACTCGATGGGCGACAAGGCGAACCTGGCGCTGCGCTACCTGAAGGAGCACGGCGGGCTCGACGCCGGCGTCGACCGCACCGCCGCGATGGAGACGCTGCAGCGCGCCCTCCGCGTCGACGCCGATGCCGCGACGCGGCTCCTCTGGAGCACGTACGACCCGTGGCGGCTCTGGATTCCGTTCGCGGCGATCGGCATCGCGTCGGCGATCGGGATCGCGATCTATGCGCGCTGGGTGCGCCGCTTCGACGCCGCCGACGTCTGAGCGTTGCCGCCGCCGCTCGGCGCGGTCCTGCCGGCGCCGCGGCGACCGCGCGCTCGCGCGCCGGCGCAGAATGCGCTCCAGCGCTGCTCTCCGGGAGGGAGCCATGGCCGACGATTCGATCTACCACGACGGCATGCGGCGTCTGCAGGACGGGCGCGAGACGCGGCCGATCGCCGACCGCCTCGCGCAGGTCACCGTGCGCCACGCGTTCACCGCCGACGACCGCGCCTTCATCGAGCGTTCGGCGATGTTCTTCATCGCCACCGCCGACGCCGAGGGCCGGCCCGACTGCTCGTACAAGGGCGGCGCGCCGGGGTTCGTGCGCGTGCTCGACGAACGCACGCTCGCGATCCCCGACTACGACGGCAACGGCATGTACCGCACGTGGGGCAACGTGCTCGTCAACCCGCGCGTCGGCCTGCTGTTCCTCGATTTCGAGAGCCCGAAGCGGATCCGCGTCAACGGCACCGCCCGGTTGAGCGAGGACGATCCGCTGCGCGCCGGGTTTCCGGGCGCCGTGTTCGTCGTTCGCGTCGCCGCCGACCTTGTCTTTCCGAACTGCCCGCGCTACCTGCACAAGATGAAGGTGCTCGAGCACTCGGTGTACGCGCCGCGGCCCGATCACGAGCCGCCGGTGCCGGCGTGGAAGACGTTCAAGGAGTTCCGCGATGCGCTGCCGAAGCGCGACCGCAAGGAGGAGCCATGACGATCAAGCTGTACTCCTGGCCGATGAGCTCGGGCACGCGCATCTGCTGGGCGCTCGAGGAGCTCGCGCTGCCGTACGACTACGAGCAGCTCGACGCGAAGAAGCAGGAGCACCGCTCGGCCGACATGCTGGCCGTCAATCCGCACGGCAAGGTGCCCGCGCTCGTCGACGGCGAGCTCAAGCTGTTCGAGTCGGGCGCGATCCTGCTTTATCTCGGCGGCCGCTACGGTGCTGCGAAGGGCCTCTGGCCTGCGTCGGCCGGGCAGCCGCTCGCCGACGCGGTGTGCTGGACCGTGTGGGCGATGACCGAGCTCGGGAACTACATGATGCAGTTCCTCTACCACGGCCTCGACACGCCGGTCTCGTACAAGCCGGAGGATCGCAGCCAGGCGGCCGCGGCCTACAACCGCGCCCAGCTCGACCGCCTGCTCGACGTGCTCGAAGCGCGCCTCGAGGGGCGCGATCACCTGATGGGCGCTTTCTCGCTCGTCGACATCGCTGCGGCGAGCTGGCTGCTCCTCGGCAGGCAGCTCGGCCTGCCGCTCGACGGCCGTCCTCGCGTCGCAGCGTGGTGCGCGCGCTGCGCGGAGCGGCCGGCGTTCAAGCGTTCACGGTAGGCCGCCGGTGCACCGCGCTCAGCGCGGCGTTTCGACGGCCTCGCGAAGCTCCTGGCCGAACGCGACTTCGAGCGTGTGGCCGTCGGGATCGCGGATCAGCGCCCAGTAGCCGACCGGCGGCCCCGAGTCCTCCGGCTCGCGCGCGAGGCAGCGCTCCTCGCGCGCGAGACGACAGAGCCGATCGACCTCCTCGCGCGTCGGCACGCCGACGCCGAGGTGCGCCATCGGAAGCAGCGGCTTGATCTCGTTCGCCGTCTCGATCAGCACCAGCGCGAACGGCCGCGTGCGGTCGCTGACCCACGCGACTCCGCTGCGCTGGTGCACGGGCTGCATGCCCGCGTACCTGGCGTAGAACGCGACGCTCGCCGCCAGCGAGCGGACCGGAAGCGCGACGTGCGTGAAGCCGACGTCCGACATGCGATGCCCGACCGCCGCGGTTCGCCGACGCGGGCTCGCCGGCGAACCGCCGCGACGCCCCGATCAGGCGGGCTTGATGTTCTGGTTGACCCGGAACAGGTTCTTGGGATCGTATTTGCCCTTGATCGACGCGAGCCGCGCGTAGTTCTCGCCGTAGGTCGCCTGGACGCGGCCGTCGGCCTCGTCGTCCATCATGAAGTTGACGTAGCCGCCTTCCAGGTTGAACGGGTGGACCGCCTTCCAGTACGAGCGCCCCCACGCCTTCAGCGCGTCGGCGTTGC
>JASLGD010000251.1 GCA_030150305.1 Caldimonas sp.
CCCGCGGGTCTTGTGAGATGGCAGCAAGCTGTTCCTCTGTCGCCTCGAGGCCCCGGATGTTGTCAGGCGACCAGCCGCGCTTCAACGCCGCCGTATAGCTCGGCAAGTCCTCGAGCGCTGGCCACACCAGAATCAACCTGGATCGGCCTCGAGCATCGCCCCGCGAGATCGGCTTGCCTCGTCGGCGGCGTGGGGTCGCACTTGCATGTCGCGCAGCCTATCTGATGGGCACGCGGCCGGAAACAGCCGCTCGCCGCGGCAACGAGACGCGATCCCGTCCTCGCGCGCCCGCCGGTGACCGTCGTCGAAGGCGCGTTCGCGCGCGGCAAGCTCCGGCCTCGCGTCGCGTGCGGGCGCCTGGGTGAGCCGCGCGTCCGGGACGCGGCGCTGGCACAGCGCTTGCGGCCCCCGCGGTGCCCGCCGCCGGAGAAACGCCGTGCTCACCACCCGACAACCCGTCTTTCGCAAGTTCTGGCACGCGGTCATGCCGCTCGAGAAGCTGCGCGACGGCCCGCAGCCGTTCACGCTGCTCGGCGAGCGGATCGCGCTCTTTCTCGACGAGGCCGGCGCCCCCGCCGCCGTGCGCGACCGCTGCTGTCATCGCACCGCGCGGCTCTCGAAGGGGACGTGCGCCCGCGACGGCGCGCTCGCCGGCAAGCTCCAGTGCGGCTATCACGGCTGGGCGTACGACCGCGACGGGCGCGTCGTGCGCATCCCGCAGTATCCCGAGGACCGGCCGATCCCGCCCGAGTACCGCGTGCCGGCGTACCGCTGCGTTGCGCGCTACGGCTACGCGTGGGTCGCGCTCGACGAGCCGATCGCCGAGATCCCGCCGGTGCCCGAGTTCGACGACCCGCGCTACCGCACGATCTTCCAGTTCTACGAGACGTGGCGGACGAGCCCGATGCGCGCGCTCGAGAACAGCTTCGACAACTCGCACTTCAGCTTCGTCCACAGGAACACGTTCGGCGTCGCCGCGCAGCCGGCGCCGAGCCGCTACGAGCTGGTCGAGCACGACGCCGGATTCCACGCCGAGACCGTCGTCGCCGCGACGAACCCGCCGAAGTTCCGGCGTGTGAGCGGCGTCGCCGAGGCGGTGACGACGCGGCACATGCGAAACGCCTACTTCGTGCCGTTCTCGCGCCGGCTCGACATCGAGTACCCGTCGGGCGTGCGCCACGTGATCATCAACTGCTTCACGCCGATCGACGACGACTCGATGCAGCTGTGCCAATGGCTCTTCCGCAACGACAGCGAGGCGGAGTGTCCGGCGCAGATGCTGATCGACTTCGACCTCGAGATCACGCGCGAGGACAAGGCGATCCTCGAATCGACCGACCCCGACGCGGTGATCGACCCGCGCCGGCGCGGCATCGAGTTCTCGATGGAGAGCGACCGGCCGGGGATGCTGATCCGCAAGAAGCTGTTCGAGCTGCTGCGCCGGCACGGCGAGGACGAGGTCCATCGCGGGCCGACGATCGCGATCAGCGCGCCGGCCAGCTGCGGAGCTTCCCCGGGTTGAGCAAGCCCAGCGGGTCGAAGCGCTTCTTCAGCGCGACGACGGCCGGATCGAGCGCGCCCTGCGCGCGGCCGTCCTCGATCGTGTAGACGTGCGGGTTGTGGATGCCGACGCCGGCGTCGCGGTGCAGCTGCATGATCTCCTCGAGCCGCGCGTCGCTCGTGTAGCGCACGAGCTGCAGCCCGCTGCAGCTGACGCGCCCGTCGAGCCCGCGCAGGAACTCGAGGTGCATCAGGACCTCGTCGCCGAGCGCGCGCTCGAGCTCCTTCGCCTGCGCGACGTGGCGCGGCGGATCGAAGCGGCTCTGGATGTAGGTGAGCGTCTTGTCGACCTTGAGCGCGTGCAGCGTGGTGTGGTTCCACGTGTACTCGAGCAGCGTCCGGTTGCTCTTCGCGACCTCTTCGGCCGACCGTCGTTCGGCGATGCGGCCGCCCAAGCCGGCCACGATCTGCGTCAGCGCGGCCTCCGAGGACGGCGCGACGAGGAACAGCAGCGCATGCGCGTCGGCGCCGACGAGCTCGGCGATCGCCGGGATGAGGCGCACGACCGGCGCCGCAATCAGGCAGACCTCCTTCTTGACGACGCCGGGCGTGCTCGCGACCGTGCTCGCCGCATCGAGCGCGGCGTCGAACGTCGCGAAGCGCGCGACGCACTCGCTCCAGGCGACGCGCGGCGCGAGCGCGACCTCGAGCTCGAGCACGATGCCGTTCGTGCCGTAGACGTGATGGAGCAGCATCGCCTCCGGCGAGCGCAGCTCGACGACCTGCGGCTCCTCCTCGACGCTCATGACGCGCGCGCCGAGCACGTTGCCGGGCGCGGCCATCGGGCCGTACGTGATCGACCCGGCGCCGCCGAAGCCGCCGCCGAAGAGGCCGCCGAGCGTCGCGCTGCGAAACGTCGACGGCAGCCAGCGGAGCTCGACGCCGTGCGGCCGCGCCTGGCGGTCGTAGTCGGCGAGCCGGATGCCGGACTGCGCGCGTCCGACGTCGCCCTGCACCGAGCCGAACGCGTTGTAGCCGCTCATGTCGAGGAGCACGCCGCCGGCGAGCGGCACCGCCTGGCCGTAGTTGCCGGTGCCGCTGCCGCGCACCGTGATCGGCACGCGCTCCTTCGCGCACGCGGCGACGACGCGGCGGATCGCGTCCTCGCTGCGCGGCCGCACCGCGAGCTCGGCGCATTTGTCGCCGAGCTCGCGCTTGAGCACCGGGCTGAACCACGAGAAGTCCTGCGACAGGCGGGCGACGCGCTGCGCGTCGGTGATCCACTCGGCGTCGGGGACGGCCGCGGCCACGCGCAGCGCCGCGTCGCCGGCTGCCGTTGCGGCAGCGGGCGCGGCGAGCGGAGCTGACGTCACGGCACGACCTTGGCGTCCCGGACGAACTCGGTCGTGTACGTCTTCGCGAGCTCGACCTTGCTCGGGTCGATCAGCTTGGCGCTGACGAGGAAGTCGTAGCCCGCCTTCAGCCGCGCCTCGGTCATGACGCCGATGCCGAGCTTGGCGGCGTCGCCGCCGGCGACGATGCCGGTCTCCTTCAGCTTGGCGACGCTGTAGGCGAGCTGGTCGTCGGTCATGCTCGGGTTGTCCTTCTTGATCAGCGCGTTGCCGGGCGCAGGATCGGCGAGGTAGCTCTTCCAGCCCTCGGCGCTCGCCTTCACGAACGCGGCAACCGCTGCCTTGCGCTCGTGCACGGTCTTCTCCATGCACGTCGCGGTCGTCGCGTACGCGGGAAAGCCGTAGTCGCCGAACAGGAACACGTTCGCCTTGATGCCGGCCTTCTGGATCGCGTACGGCTCGGAGGTGACGTAGCCCTGCTGCACGAGATTGCGGTCGGCGACGAAGGGCTGGATGTTGAACGTGTACGGCCGCGTCTGCTCGTCGGTCAGGCCGTACTTGGCCTTCAGCCACGGCCAGTAGCCGAGCCGCGCGCCCGAGCCGATCAGGATCGTCTTCGACTTCATGTCCTCGAACGACTTGACGTCGTCGTGCGCGATCAGCACCTGCGGGTCCTTCTGGAAGAACGCCGCGACGGTGACGACGGGAACGCCGCTCTCGCGCGTCTGCACCATCTGCAGGTCGCTCGAGCCCATCACGCAGTCGGCCTGCCCGGCGGCCATGAGCTGGATGACGTTGACCTGCGGGCCGCCCATCTTGATCGTGACGTCGAGCCCGGCCTTCTTGTAGAGGCCGGTCGCAAGCGCCTGGTAGAAGCCGCCGTGCTCGGCCTCGGCGAACCAGTTCGTCATGTAGACGAACTTCTCCTGTGCTGCCGCGGGAACGGCGGCGAGCGCGGCGGCGGCCGCGGCGAGCGCGGCGGGGAACAGGCGGTGCAGATGCATGGCGTCGACCTCTCGATGATGAAGAAACGGTGCGGTGGCGCGCTCAGCCGAGCCGGCGCGCGATGTCTCCGGTGTGCTGCGCGCGGCCCCACGTCGCTTGCTCGCGCGCGGGCCAGCGCAGGCGGTGCAGGTCGGTGATCGCCTCGACCCAGCTCGCGGCGAGCGAGGCGAGGATGGCCTCGCCCTGCTCGCGCGTCGCCGGCAGCGGGTCGCCGATGACGCCGCTCGGTCCGAAGTCGCGCGCCGTCCACGCGCACGCAGGACGGCCGTCGGCGGACAGCAGCTTCGACGGGAACTCGGGCGGGTAGTTTGCGACCGCGCGCTCCATGTGCACGGTGTCCGGCGCGAGCGCGAGCATGAGCGCGGTCTCGCCGTGACCGGCGTGCATCGCGAGCTTCTTCTCCTTGTCGGAGAAGTAGCGGCCGCCGACGTGCGGGACGCGCCAGGTCGAGCTCGGCACGACGATGTAGTCGCCGTGGCGAAGCCTCGCCTCGCGCGCCGCGATCTCCATCACCTGCGGCTGGCCGCCGTGGCCGTTGACGATCAGGAGCTTGCGAAAGCCGGCGCGGTACACCGACTCGAACAGCTCGATCATCGTCGCGAGCAGCGTCTCGCCGCTCAGCGTCATCGTGCCCGGGAAGTGGAGGTGCTCCTCCGACTTGCCGTAGGTGATCGGCGCCATCGCGAACGCCGGCACCTCGGCCGGCAGCGCGGCGAGCGCGTGGCCGACGACGCCCGACGAGATGATCGAATCGACCGCGCACGGCAGGTGCGGGCCGTGCTGCTCGATCGCGCCGGTCGCGAGCACGACGACGGTGTTCTCGCGGTCGGGCAGCGCCGCGATCTCGGTCCAGCTCAGGTACGGCAGGAAGCGGTGCGGGGGGATGTAGCCGTGCAGCATGGCGTCTCCTGACTTTCGCGTGGGCTAGCGAGGCACGTACGCGGTGGCTTCGACCTCGATCAGGATCGCGGACGTCGGCAGCATCGCGCTCACCTCGACCACCGTCGACGCCGGCGGCTCGCCGGGGAAGAAGAGCTTGCGCACGCGGTTGTAGTAGGGAAAGTGGTCGAGGTTGCGGAAGTACTGGACGAGGCGCACGACGTCGGCCATCTCGCCGCCTGCGACCTCGAGCGTCGAGCGCAGGCGCTCGAGGACGGCCCAGCTCTGGGCGAGGATCGGGCCTTCCTTGGCGTCGACCGAGAACTCGCCGCTGCGGCCGATCCGCTCGGCGGCCTCGTCGGGAATGTCGGCGTAGCCGTTGACGATCCGGCCCGCTGCGGGGTCGACCGCGATCACGCCCGAGAGCAGCACGAAGTCGCCGGCGCGGCGCCACGGCGAGTAGCGCGCGAGCGGCTGCGCGATGCCGAGGATCGTGGCGTCATTCATCGTTTCATCGCTCGGTTGCGCGCACTCATGCGAAGCGCGCCATCGCCGCGCCGACGCGCTCGCGGAAGCGCTCGAGCTCGGGCCGCGTCGCGACGTTCATGTGGTAGTACGCGTGGTAGTCGACGCGTGCCGTGTTGCCGGTCAGCCGCCGCAGGTAGCGCGTCACGATCTTGCGCGGCGGATCGCCCATCCACCACGCGACCGAGCGCGGCCGCCCGTACGTGACGACGGCGGCGATCCGGCGCAGGTGCGTGAGCGACGGCTTGACGTTGGCCGGATCGCTGAGGTCGAACGCGACGCCCGGCATGAAGACGCGGTCGAGGTAGCCCTTCAGCATCGCCGGCAGGCCGAAGCACCACGTGGGGAAGCACAGCACGAGCGCTTCGGCGCGCAGCAGCCGGTCGACGTGGTGCTGCAGCCGCGAGCGGTTCGCCGGCACGTCGTGGTAGCCGATCCGCTCGTCGCGCGAGAGCACGGGATCGAACCGTTCGGCGTAGAGGTCGCAGTCGTCGACCTCGTGGCCGGCGCCGGCGAGCCGCTGCACGACCTCGGCGTGCAGGGCGGCGCAGTAGCTGGTCTCGACCGGGTGCGAGTAAAGGACGAGGACGCGCATCGCGACGCGCGTGCGCAAGAGCGATGCCAGCCAGCACGGCCGGCGCGCGCTCCGCTTTGGGGCGGCGACGCCGCCGCGAGGAATCGACCGGCGCGGTGCTCGTGGACGGCTGTCACCCCCCATCCGTCAGCGCGGCGCGACGGGCGTCATCAGGTCGTCGAGCTGGCGGTAGTCGGGCAGCGTCGTGTCGATCGCGCGACCTCCGCGCAGCACCGCGCGGTCCCACTGCGAGCGCGACAGCATCTCCGAATAGCTGCGCGCGCGCAGGACGACGAGGTCGGCGGGCCCGCCGGCGGCGATGGCGCCGCGGTCGATGCCCATGATCGCGGCCGGCGTCTCGGTCGCGGCGCGGATCCAGTCGTCGAGCGGGTGGTCGAGGTGCAGGATCTTCACCGCCTGCACGAACGTGTCGAGCATGTCGTGGTCGCCGTACGCGTGGAACGGGTCGCGGCAGTTGTCGCCGGCGACGGCGACGCGCAGGCCGCGCGACTTCATCTCGTGCAGCACGGTGACGCCGCGCCAGCGCGGCGTTCGCGGCGCGGCGCTGCGGTCCTGCAGGTACAGGTTGACGGTGGGCAGGCTGACGACGTCGATGCCGGCGTCGCGACACGCGGCGATCGTCTCCTCGATGAACTCGTCGGTCTGCAGCGCGAGCGCGGTGCAGTGGCCGCACAGGATGCGGCCGCGGAAGCGCTCGCGCAGCGCGCTGCGCGCGACGCGGATCAGCGTGCGCGAGCGCGGGTCGCTCGACTCGTCGACGTGCAGGTCGAGGTCGAGCCCGCGCTCGATCGCGAGCCTGAACACGCGCGCGAGCGCGTCGTCGAGCTCGGGCGGCATCGGGTCGTCGGGGTGGCGCGCGAAGCGCGTCACCGCGCCGAGCCGGCCGCCGCTCGCAGCGACGATGTCGGCGAGCGCCGCGCCCTCGTCGCCGAGGAAAATGTCGAGCGGCGCGATCGACGACGCCTGCAGCTCGATCCGCCCCGCCCAGCGCTCGCGCATCTCGCGAAACACCGGGAACGAGATCGACGCCTGCGGGGCGAGCGAGTCGAGGTGCGTGCGGATCGCGACGACGCCGTGCGCGTACGCGGTCTCGAGCGCGAACGTCATGCGCCGACGAACGTCGTCGGCGTTCCAGCGCACGGTCCGGTCCTCGGCGGTCGCTCGCGACGCGCCGGGCACGTCGCCGGTCGGATTGGCCTTGCGCGGCCAGATGTGGCCCTTGTCGAGGTGGGTGTGGCAGTCGATCAGGCCGGGCAGCAGCATCGACGCGTCGAGGTCCGGGCCGAGCTCCGCGGGCAGCGTGCCCGCCGGCTCGATCGCGGCGATGCGGCCGCCGTCGATCAGGACGTCGACGGTGACCAAGCCCGTCGCGTCGGCCGCGAGCGCTGCGGATCGCGGCCCGCGCACGAGCACGCCAGGCGCGCGCACGTTGCGCAGGGCGTGGCGCGGCGCGGCCGGGGGAGCGAAGAAGGCGCGCGTCATGGTCGTCGCGCGGCGTCAGTTCTCGCGCCGCGCTGCGCTCTCGTGCCAGCGCCGCAGGCTGAAGTACGAG
>JASLGD010000258.1 GCA_030150305.1 Caldimonas sp.
TTCGAGCATTCCACTGGGGATTCGGTCGCCGAAAAACACGATTGCCTGGCCGGAGTCATCTTGCCGTGATGTCCAAACGATCCCGTGAACGGATGCGGCCGGATCGGCGACTTCCGTGCTGGCGTGAGCCCAGGCTCCCAATGCCCGAGTGGCCGGATAGGTCGAGCTGTCGCAGTCGATGACCTCCGCCCGGTCCAGGCCGATCCGGCGCAAGCCGATCGCGCTGAAGTCGACCATGCGCAATGGGCCACCCAGGACCAGCTCGGTGACGCGTCGCTGTTCCACGGTTGGCTCTGGCATTGTCAGCTGGAAGCCGACCGAGGGTGTCGGTACATCCCGAAGGACGATCTCCATCAGGGCAACGTCTAACGTCGTACCTGCGTACAGGGTCGGCACGACGCTGCCGTCAGGGCGAACCAAAGGCGAGAAGCGGGCATAACCCTTGGCGGTGCCGTTGAAGCCGGTCGCCCCAAAGCTCTGGCTGTAAACGCGCCAAAGCGGCTCGGCTGGCTGCCAGGACTCGACGATCCCGAGGTTTGCTGCCTCGAGCGAGCCTGATGCAAGCGCATCACCAAGCGCGCTCAAGCGGCGTTCAGCTCGGCATCTAGAGTGCGCCGCGCGGCTTCGACCACGCGCTCAGGATCGGTCGCCAGCAGTTCGCGCGGCCGCTTGCCACCGAGGAGGCCATTGCGACCTTCGAACCAGCTCGCGAGGCGATTGGGGCTGAAGCTCTCCAGCACCTCGAGGACCTTTTCGGCACCAGGGAGTGGACGAAAGTGCTCGTCGAGCAGGTAGCGGGGATAGTGGTCCTGACCCTCGTGCTGCAACGCGAAGACTTTGCGCCGTTGCTTCCAACGATTGGCGGCACCGGAGCGATTCGCTTGACCGAGCCCGGCGAGCTCAGCGATCTGTGCAGCGGTCAGCCACTCTGTTCCATTGAAAACGGCGCGCAAAGCGTCCGCCTTCATGCGCGCCTTTGTGATGTCGATCGGGGTGGGACTGTGGTCTCCGAGCAGCAGATCAACCAACTGATCAAAGCCCTCGCTTTGCTTCGCTTCGTAGCGATCGACAACGATCGGAGCAAGCTTGACGAAGGCTTCCTCAAGCCGACGCGCGCGCAGGCGCAGCTCCTCGATCTCCGGACCGGATCTCGCCCGCTCTAGCGCCACGTCGACCTTGATCGTGTAATCGGACTCGGGGAGGTGGGCGGTGCTGCTCATGGCTCCATTGTGAGGCGATTTAGGAGAGAGTCAACTGTACTATCGCACTAATCTCACACGCGTCTGGGTCGCGTGAGCGGAGTTGCGGAAAGGCATCCGAGCGGCAGTTCTTCTAGCCCGGAGCTTGCGCTCACTTTAAAGCGGCCGATGGCGTCAGTCTCTGAATGAGCGTTTTGAACGCATGGGCCGCTGAAAATGGCCTACGCCCGGCGTAGCTCGTAGTTTGCGCGACACTGAGCTTAAACCCAGCCGCGCGTTGGTGATTATCGACGCTAATTGATTACTCACTTTCGGCGGGCCTCCGAAGCAGCGTAACTCCCAAATGTTCTCCAGCGTGCCCACCGGGTGGAAACCTGGTTTCCACCCCGCCCCTGCCTCAGCCCGGGCCCCTGCGTACGTAGTACCCGGAGAGCAACTCCCCCGCCTGGAGAAGATTTGGGACTACGCCTCCGCCAGCGCTGCGCTGAGCGCCGTCAGCACTCGATCGACGTTCTCATCGCCGATTGCGCCAGCAGCGACGCGAATCACCGCCTGGCCACGCTCGTCCCAAGTGAGACGACCGACAGTGCGGTCACCTACCTTGAGGTCGCGCGGAGCCCGCCCATCGCCGCGCCGCTTGCCGACGAGAGTCGCGACGACCGACGATGCCGACAGGCGGGACGACTGACGCAGCTTCTCAGCGCGGCGAAGAACTCCGCGCTGGTCGGCCTCGAGAGCTTTCCCGATTTCATCGGCGTGGCGAAACTGCACCTCGAGCGGGCTGCTGAAACACTGCACGATCGCTTCCGGCAGATCAGCGACTGCCAGCGCCTTGCGCACCCACGTATGGGAAACCCCGAGCGTTTCGGCGAGCTTGCGCTGCGACCCGAACAAGCCTTGGTCAAGCGCGTTGCGGTACATCCTGCCCTGTTCCCATGGCGAGAGATCGGCGCGCTCACGGTTTTCTCGTTCCATTGCCGAGAACAGGTCGACCTCGCCCATCGGGCCGGTGTGGACGACGGCCAAGACCGGCAGCCCGAGTTCGAGACAAGCCCGGTGCCGCCGGTGTCCGAACACGAGCTCGTAATTGCCCGTATCGCCGGCTGGCCTCACCAGGATCGGCTGGACGTTCCCGCCGGCGTGCTCGATGTCTGCCTTGAATCGCAAGAATTCGGCGGAGGCAAAGGCGGCTTCGTGCCGGTTCGCCCAGCGGCTCGGAACCACGAGCTTCGGGTCGAGTTTTCTCGCGGGCAACGAGCCGTCGTACTCGCGCAGTTGATCCCGCAGCTTGCTGAGCTCGCCCTCCGCCGCAAGCATCTGGCCCCGAAAAGCGAGCAGCTCGCCCGGGCCGGTGCGCTTCCCTGCGCGGCCGACCGGCGCCTCTGGAAACCTGGTTTCCAGCTGCCGGGCGGGGGCGGCGAAGGGAGGGGGTTCGGGAGGGCTGCCGGGAGACGCGGGGTCAGTTGAAGGGGCCGCCGCCACCACGTCAGCCGTCAGCCGAGTCAGCCGATCTCTCGAATTCATCTCGCCTCCGCTTCAAGCCAGACCGCTTTGCTGGAACACCCGAGTGGAAACCAGGTTTCCACCCGGGGCTGGAAACTTGGTTTCCACTCACGACCCGCCGAGCTTGTTGCGCCAGCTCGCAATGATCGACTCCTCGATCAGTTCGACCAGGCGGTCGTACGCGTCGGCGGCCCGCTTGTACGTCTTTGCCGAACCTTCGTAACGTTGCACGTCGTAGACCGTCGCGAACTCGGCTGCCTTGTTGCTCGTCACCGTCGTCTTGGGGATCTCGACCGGCAGCATGAACTCGCCGTAAGTCGCCGCGATCCACTGCCGGACCGCCGGCGCCGCGACGTCCGCCTGGTCGACACGGCTCAGAAGCACGTGCAGGAAGTCGAACTCCTTGCCGTCGCCACCGGGCTCCTGCTGGTTCAGGTTCGCCCCCAGATCGCCGAGCAGCGACCAGAACTGGGCCGAGCTGGCAAAGTCCAATCCGCTGGGGGGAACCGGCACGATCAATCCGTCCGCCGCCCACAGCGCGTTGATCGTGACGTACGAGAGGCTCGGGGGCGTGTCGATGAGGATGACGTCGTAGAGGCCGCGAACCGACTCAAGCCCGGCGTTGAGCACGTCCCAGAAACGGGCGTTCGGGTCGCGCATCTGGCGCGCTGGAAGAGCGAACTCCGCCGAGAACAGGAACGGGGCGGCTGCGATCAGATCGACCCCATCCCAGTAGGTCGAACGGATCGCGTACCGGAGGTCCGATTCGGTGCCATCGCACAACGGCCCTATCGTCATGTCCGTGTCGACTTCGGTCTCCGGAAGGATGCCGTGCAGGGTCGTGAGGGATCCCTGCGGGTCGGTATCGATCGCGAGGACGC
>JASLGD010000112.1 GCA_030150305.1 Caldimonas sp.
AGCGACCCGAAGTTCAGGAAGATCCTCGGGTCGCTGGTCATCTCGCGCAGCATCGTGTCGTCGGCCATGTTCGCTGTCTCTTTCTCCGGGAATCCGATCAGCACCGCGGCGCCGGCGCGGTCGAGGCGCGCGCCGACGTGGACGCGCACCGGCGGTGGTCGCTTGTTCATATCGCCGGCGAACGCGGGCGGCGATGGCACGTCGCCGTGCAGATGCACGATCACGGTCGGCCCGACGTCGAGCTTGACGAGACCGAGCCGCCACGGCAGCCGCTCGCGATAGAACGGATCGTTGCTGTGGTGGAGGACGGTCTCGCTCAGCAGCTCGCCGTCGCCGCGCTGCGGCGTCCACTCGAGCTCGGGAGACAGGCAGACGTGGCAGGCATCGCGCGGCGGGTACTGCACCGCCTTGCAGCGCTGGCAGACCTGCAGCGCGAAGCGGCCTTCGGCGGCGGCGGCGGTCATGCCGAGCGCGGTGCGGCCGCGCGCGAACGGCGGCAGGTTCATCTGCCGCGTCCGCAACACCGGGTTTTTCCGGCGCGGCTTCATCAGCGGCATCGTCATGCGCGGCCCCTGCCGAGGATCACCGCGCCGGTGCACAGGCACCGGTCGTAGGCCACCATGCCGAAGCCCGACACGAGCCCGAGCTCCGCGTTCGCGACCTTGCGCGCTGCGACGTCGGCGTCGTCGGTGAGCTGGCGGATCGCTTCGGTCATGCCGAGAAAGCCGCCCGCGCATCCGGCCTGCCCTGCCGAGAGCTGGCCGCCGCTCGTGTTGCTCGGCAAGTCGCCGTCGTGCGTCAGCGTCTTCGCGCGCACGAACGCCGGCGCTTCGCCCTTCTCGCAGAAGCCGAGATCCTCGAGCTGGAGCATGACGACGACCGGGTAGTCGTCGTACGTCTGCACGAAGTCGATCGCGGCGGGTGCGACGCCGGCCTGCGCGTAGAGGTCGTCGCGGTCGACGCGCCAGCCACCGCGCAAGAGGACCGGATCGTCGGCGTACGCGTTGTGGCGCTCGATCGCACCGCGCACGAGGGCGTGCGGCAAGCCGAGCTCGCGCGCGCGCTCCTCGCGCATCACGAGGAACGCCTCGCCGCCGGCGCACGGCATCACGCAGTCGAAGAGGTGGATCGGGTCGGCGATCGGCCGCGCGTCGAGGTACTGCTGAAGAGTGAGCGGCACCTTGAAGAGCGCGTTCGCGTTCTTCAGCGCGTTGGCGCGCTGCGCGACGCAGATGCGGCCGAAATCCTCGCGCTCGGCGCCGTAGGTGCGCATGTACGCCGCGGTGATGAACGCGAAGATCGAGTTCGGCCCGCCCGAGCCGTACGGATAGCTCGCGTCGCGCGCGAAGTGCGAGAAGCCGCCGAGCATCTGGCGAAACGACTCGACGTGGTTGGCGTCGCCGGCGACGCAGGCGACGACGTCGGCGTCGCCCGCCTGCACCGCGCGCGCGGCGCGGCGCAGCGCCATCACGCCCGACGCGCCGCCGGTCGGAATGTGGTCGAGCCAGCGCGGGCTGAGGCCCAGGTGCTGCGTGACGCCGACCGCGGTGTCGGGGACGAGCGAGAAGCTGCTGACGGTGAGGCCGTCGACCTCGTCCTTCGCGATTCCCGAACGCTCGACGAGCAGGTCGACCGCGCGCCCGATCCACCAGTGCGCGCCGTGCGTCGAGTAGCGGCGGTACGGCACCGTCACCGGGCAGGCGACGGCGACGCCGTCGTACGACGCACGCGTGCGCGCCGCCGCGGTCACGGCTCGCGCTTCTTCCTGCGGCGCTTGAGCTCGCGCAGGTCCCAGCAGTCGGGCTTGCCCGGCATCGAGCGCGCGAGCTCGCGCAGCTCGCCGCGCTGGATCTTCTGAGATGCGGTGAGCGGCAGGCTGTCGACGAACGCGATGTAGCCCGGCGCCTTGAAGTACGCGAGCCGGACGAGCGCGTGCTTGACGATCGAGATCGCGATCCGGTCCTGCGGCGGCAGGCCGGGGACCTTGCGCAGCACGATGCACGCAAGCACCTCGTCGCCACGCACCGGGTCGGGCGTCGCCGCGACCGCGCTCGCCGCGACCGCGGGGTGCTCGTTGAGCACGCTTTCGACCTCGACCGCCGAGATGTTCTCGCCGCTCCTGCGGATGACGTTCTTCTTGCGGTCGACGAAGTGGAAGTCGCCGCGCGGCCCGCGCATGACGACGTCGCCGGTGTGGAACCAGTCGCCGGCCCACGCCTCCTCGGTCGCGACGTCGTCCTTGAGGTAGCCGAGGAAGAAGTCCTTGCGCGGATCGGGACCGGTCGCGCGGACGAGCAGCTCGCCCGGGGCGTCGATGCCGACCTCGGCGCCGCGCTCGTCGACGACGCGCGTGTCGACGAACGGCTCGGGGCGGCCGAAGCAGTTCGAGCCGACCAGGCGCGGCTCCTTGTTGGCCATGATGCACGCCGCCGCGCCGGTCTCGGTCATCGCCCACGCCTCGAGCAACGGCAAGCCGAAGCGCTGCTCGAACGCGGCGTGGTGGCGCGCGTCGACGCCGGCGCCGAAGCCGAAGCGCACGCGGTGCTGCTTGTCGAGGTCGTTCGCCGGCAGCTGCAGCAGCATCGCCGGCATGACGCCGAGGTAGTGCGCGATCGTCGCGCCGCTCTCGCGCACGCTCTGCCACCACGTGTTCGGGTGGAAGCGGTCGAGCTGGATGATCGCGCCGCCCGACAGGATCGCCGCCATCGACGAGAACGCGAGCGCGTTCATGTGGCTGAGCGGCAGCGGCGTGATGATCCGCTCCTCGTCGGGCCGCACCTCGGCGAGCGCGCCGAGGCCGAGGTACCACTCGCCGGCGCGCAGGAAGTAGCCGTTCGAGAGCCGGCAGCCCTTCGGTCGCCCGGTCGTCCCCGACGTGTAGAGCAGCGCGCACTCGTCGTTCCTGCCGAGCGGCTGGCCGGCGCGCGGCGGCGCGGTGCGCGCCGCGGGGATGCGGCCGGCGACCTCGGGGCGGATCGTCTCGACGTGGACGTTGGCCTCGACGGCGGCGGCGCGCAGCACGCCTTCGCGGTTCGGCAGCACGACCGCGAGCGCCATCTCGCTGTGGCCGACGAGGTAGGTGAGCTCGGCGGCACGCAGCTCCGAAAGGATCGGGACGATGCTGACGCCGAGCGCGTTGAGCGCGAGCCAGTGCGTGAAGAACGCCGGCCGGTTCTCGAGCAGGACGCCGACGCGGTGGCCCGCGCCGTAGCCGGCCTGCGCGTAGAGGCCGCGCAGCCGCTCGACCTCGCCCTCGACCTCGCGCCAGCTGCGCGCGCCGCGCTCGATGCCGTACGAGCCGGCGGTGATCGTCTCGACGACGAGGAGATCGGCGTCACCGCGCCGTGCGGCGACGCGCTGGAACGCTGCGTGGACGGTGGGATCGTTGCTCAGGATCGGACCTCAGACGAAGAGCTGGACCGCGGGGAGCGCGGCGTCGCTGTTGATCAGATCGACGCGCTTTTGCGCGAGGCGAAGCGCGCCGTCGACGTCGACGACGATGCGGTGCCAGGCGACGCCGAAGAAGACGTTCGTCTCGTCGGCCTGCGACTCGACGTACTGGAAGACGGTGCGCACGCGGTGCTCGCTCGGCCGCGCCGGATCGCGCGGCTCGACCGTGGGAGTCTGCAGCAGGTGCAGGCTTCGCGTCGGCGGCTGCTGCGAGAACGCGCGCGGGCTCTTCAGCCGCTCGATGCGCAGCTCGCGCAGCAGCTTGTCCTCGTGCAGGTGCGAGGTGTGGTCGAGGCCTTCCGGCTGGCTCGGAACGAGCGGCACCCAGTAGATCGCATCGTCGGTGAAGAGCGCATTCCACTCGTCGTAGCGCTGCTCGTCGAGGAGACGCGCCTCGCGGCTGACGAAGTCGATCAGCTCGCGCGGGTGGGGCTCGCGTGTTGCGCCTGCCATCACATCGTCATCGTCATGTACCGCGACCACGCGCGGTACTGGTTGCGCATCGAGATCTCGCTCGTGCCGATCGCGGTGACGTCGGATGCGCCGTCTTCGCCGGGAACGTGGTTGCGGTGCAGGCTGACCCATGGGTTGCCGCCGGCGTGCAGCCCCGCCTGGATGCCGCGGTACGCGTGCAGGTCGTCGTGGCCGACGACCGAGAACGGCGAGTTGATGAGGCGGCTGTAGGTCGCGGTGCGCTGCAGCAGCTCGGGCGGCGCGCCGACGAGGCGAAACGTCCAGCTCTCGACGATCGTGCGATCGACCGCGACCGGGCGCGCGACGCGGATCGCCTGGATCGCGCCCTTGATCGTCAGGTTCGGGTAGTAGACCGTGTTGTGGCGCGCGAGCGAGAGGATCTGCTGCGTCCGCTCGGGCCCGTACGCGTTCAGCATCGCTTGTTCGTACGCGGGAATCGCCGAGTACTTGCTGTGGATCGAGAAGTGCACGCCCGAGAAGCTGTGGCCGTTGGCGAAGACGCGCACGCCCATGTCCTGGAAGAACCGGTAATCGGAGACGAAGGGCGTGAACTGCTCGATCGCCATCGGCTTGGGTGCATCGGGCGGCTGGCCGAGCCACATCTTCTTCGCCGTTCCCGCCGACGACTCGTGCACGACCATCGGGTGCATCGTGTCGTTGAGGTTCTCGACGAACATCTTCCAGTTGCACTGGTGCAGGAAGCGCAGGCACCCGCCGGCGATTTCGAGCCGGCCCTCGGGCGAGCGGTCGGCCATGTTGTCGATCGACGAGAGCGACTCGCCGAAGTACTCCTCGAAGCCGGGGCCGACGTCGTTCAGCTTGACGAAGACGAAGCCGCGGTAGACGCGCACGTTCTTCACGGTCGCGAGCCCCTTGGCCGAGTCGCACGCGTG
>JASLGD010000372.1 GCA_030150305.1 Caldimonas sp.
ACGGCTGGATGGACGTCGCCGCGTCGTTCCAGTTCGTCGTCGACGCGTTCGCCGACGATCGCCACGTCGTCGCGCTCGACTGGCGCGGCTTCGGCGCGAGCGAGACCCCGCAGGCCGACACCTACTTCTTCGCCGAGTACCTCGGTGACCTCGAGATCGTGCTCGACGCGCTGTTCGGCGTCGACCGTCCGCCGATCGACCTCGCCGGCCACAGCATGGGCGGCAACGTCGCGATGCTCTACGCGGGTGTCCGCCCCGACCGCGTCCGCCGCCTCGTCAACCTCGAGGGCTTCGGCATGCCGCGCTCCAAGCCCGAGCACGCGCCGGGGCGGATCGCCAAGTGGCTCGACGCGCTGAAGGAGCCCGAGCAGCTGCGCCCGTATGCCGACCTCGACGCCGTCGCCAGGCGGCTGACGAAGACGAACCCGCTGCTGCGTCCGGACCGCGCGCTCTGGCTGGCCTCGCAATGGTCGCGTCCGGTCGCGGGCGATCCTTCGGGCGCGCGCGAGCTGCTCGCCGACCCGAACCACAAGCGCAACAGCCCGCTGATCGCGCAGGTCGACGAGTGGCTCGAGTGCTGGAAGCGGATCACCGCGCCGGTGCTCTGGATCGAGGGCGACCGCAGCGACCCGGCGGTCTGGTGGGGCAACCGCTACAGCAAGGAGGAGTTCCACCGCCGGCTCGACGTCGTCGCCGACGCCGAGCGCCACGTCGTCTCTCCGGCCGGCCACATGCTGCACCACGACCGCCCCGAGGACATCGCCGCGATCATCGAGGCGTTCCTGTCAGAATCGCGCCCTCCGCGCTTGTCATCCTGAGCGAGAGCGAAGGATCTCGGCGGTCGAGATCTTCACTGCGTTCAGGATGGCACCCAAACACGAAGAGCTGTCACCATGGACGTCGAACACATCAACGCCATCGGCAACCGGATCGCCGACCTGACGCGGCGGACGGTCGAGCTTCGGGGGTATCTTTGACTACGACCGCAAGGCGCTCCGCCTGAACGAGGTCAACGCCGCCCTCGAGAACCCCAACGTCTGGAACGAGCCGAAGCGCGCGCAGGAGCTCGGCCGCGAGAAGCGACTGCTCGAGAACGTCGTCGCGACGATCGACCAGCTGACGGCCGGTCTCGCCGACAACAGCGAGCTCTACGAGCTGTCGAAGGAAGAAGGCGACGACGCCAGCCTGCTCTCGATCGAGGCCGACGCCGCGCGGCTCGAAGCGCGGATCGCCGAGCTCGAGTTCCGGCGGATGTTCAACAACCCGGCCGACCCGAGCAACTGCTTCATCGACATCCAGGCCGGCGCCGGCGGCACCGAGGCGTGCGACTGGGCGCAGATGCTGCTCCGCCAGTACCTCAAGTACTGCGAGAAGAAGGGCTTCAAGACCGAGGTCCTGGAAGAGACCGAAGGCGACGTCGCCGGCATCCGCAGCGCCACGGTCAAGGTCGAGGGCGAGTACGCGTTCGGCCTGCTGCGCACGGAGACGGGCGTGCACCGGCTCGTCCGCAAGAGCCCGTTCGACTCGAGCGGCGGCCGCCACACGAGCTTCGCGAGCCTGTTCGTCTATCCCGAGGTCGACGACTCAATCGAGATCGACATCAACCCGGCCGACGTCCGCGTCGACACCTTCCGCGCGTCGGGCGCCGGCGGCCAGCACATCAACAAGACCGATTCGGCGGTGCGCCTGACGCACATCCCGACCGGGATCGTCGTCCAGTGCCAGAACGACCGCTCGCAGCACCGCAACCGCGACGAGGCGTGGCAGATGCTGCGCTCGCGCCTCTACGAGCACGAGATGCGAAAGCGCATGGCCGAGCAGCAGAAGCTCGAGGACACCAAGACCGACGTCGGCTGGGGGCACCAGATCCGCAGCTACGTGCTCGACCAGAGCCGGATCAAGGACCTGCGCACGAACGTCGAGGTCAGCAACACGCAGAAGGTGCTCGACGGCGACCTCGACGTCTTCATCGAGGCGAGCCTGAAGCAGGGCGTCTGAGCGCGCACGAGACGCGACACGACGAAGAACACAGCAACGGAGACAGAAGAACATGCGCGAAGGCACCGCTCCCCTCGTGCGCCGCGAAGACTACGCGCCGCCGCCGTACCGGATCCGCAAGGTCGACCTGACGTTCGACCTCGACCCGGCGAAGACGCTGGTGACGAACCGGATGCAGATCGAGCGCAACGTCGAGGGCGCCGCCGGCCCGTTGAAGCTGCACGGCAAGGACATCACGCTGACGCGCTGCCTCGCCAACGGCGAGCCGGTGTCGTTCCGCCACGAGGACGGGCTGCTCGTGATCGACAACGTCCCCGAGGGCAGCTTCACGCTCGAGATCCGCAACACGTGCGCGCCCGAGAAGAACACGCAGCTCTCGGGCCTCTACACGTCCGGCGGGGGCTTCTTCACGCAGTGCGAGGCCGAGGGCTTTCGCCGCATCACCTACTTCATCGACCGCCCGGACGTGATGGCCGAGTACTCGGTCCTGTTGCGCGCCAGCAAGTCGGCGTATCCGGTGCTGCTCTCGAACGGCAACCTCGTCGAGCAGGGCGAGCTCGACGGCGGCCGCCACTTCGCGCGCTGGCACGATCCGTTCCCCAAACCGAGCTACCTGTTCGCGCTCGTCGCCGCCGAGCTCGTCGCGCGCGAGCAGCGCGTCCGCTCGCGCTCGGGGCGCGAGCACCTGCTGCAGATCTACGTCCGCCGCGGCGACCTCGACAAGACCGAGCATGCGATGAACTCGCTGATCGCCTCGGTCGTCTGGGACGAGGCACGGTTCGGCCTCGAGCTCGACCTCGAGCGCTTCATGGTCGTCGCCGTCGGCGACTTCAACATGGGCGCGATGGAGAACAAGGGTCTCAACATCTTCAACACGCGCTACGTCCTCGCCAACCCGGCGACCGCGACCGACGCCGACTACGCGGCGATCGAGTCGGTCGTCGCCCACGAGTACTTCCACAACTGGACCGGCAACCGCATCACCTGCCGCGACTGGTTCCAGCTGAGCCTGAAGGAAGGCCTGACGGTCTTTCGCGACCAGGAGTTCAGCATGGACATGGTCGCGACCGCGACCGCGCGCGCCGTGATCCGGATCAGCCAGGTGAGGAACCTGCGCACGCTCCAGTACCCCGAGGACGCCGGCCCGATGGCGCACCCGGTGCGCCCCGACCGCTACGTCGAGATCAACAACTTCTACACCTCGACGGTCTACGAGAAGGGCGCCGAGGTCGTGCGGATGATGCAGGTGCTGGTCGGCCGCGACGGCTTCGCCGCGGGGATGAAGCTCTACTTCGAGCGCCACGACGGCCAGGCGGTGACGTGCGACGACTTCGCGCAGGCGATCGCCGACGCCAATCCGCGGAGCGACCTCGCGCGCCTGCTGCCGCAGTTCAAGCGCTGGTACTCGCAGGCGGGAACGCCGAAGGTGACGGCGCGCGGCCGCTACGACGCGCCGACGCGCACGTACACGCTCGGCATCGAGCAGGCGCCGCCGACGGCCGCTGGCACGGCGCACGAGCCGTTCGTCATCCCGCTTGCGATGGGGCTCGTCGGCCGCGACGGCCGCGCGCTGCCGCTTCGGCTCGAGGACGAGCCGGCGGACGCGACCGCGACGTCGCGCGTGCTCGTGCTCGACGAGCCGCGCTCGTTCTTCACGTTCGTCGACGTCGACCAGCCGCCGGTGCATTCGCTGCTGCGCGGCTTCTCGGCGCCGATCGTCCTCGCCGACGGACTCTCGGAGGGCGATCTGCTCGTCCTCCTGCGCCACGACAGCGACGCGTACAACCGCTGGGAAGCGGGGCAGCGGCTCGCGATCCAGCGCCTGCTCGCGGCGGTTCGCGGCGACGCCGAGGCCGGCGCGCTCGACGGTGGCTTCGTCGACGCGATGCGCGAGGTGCTCCGCCATCCCGACCTCGACGCCGCGTTCAAGGAGCTCGTGCTGACGCTGCCGAGCGAGGCGTACGTCGCCGAGCAGCTCGATCCGGTCGATCCGCAGCGCATCCACAGCGCGCGCGAGGCGATGAAGCTCGCCCTCGCGCAGGAGCTGCGCACCGACTGGGAGTGGGCGTACGAGGCCCACCAGGTCGCCGGCGGCTACTCGCCCGACCCGGTCTCGTCGGGGCGGCGCGCGCTCGCCAACATGAGCCTGGCGATGCTCTGCCTCGAGTCCGTCGAGCGCGCCGATCCGGTCTGGCCCGGCCGCGCCTACCAGCGCTTCAAGGACGCGTCGAACATGACCGATCGCCAGGGCGCGCTCGCCGCCCTGCTCTATTCGGGATCCGAGCTCGCCGAGCCGGCGCTCGAGCGCTTCCTCGCGATGTTCGAGGACGACCCGCTCGTCGTCGACAAGTGGTTCTCGCTGCAGGCGATGGCGCCCGAGCACGGCGGCAAGGTGTTCGCGCGGGTCCAGTCGCTGCTCGGCCACCGCGACTTCAGCATCGCGAACCCGAACCGCGCGCGCAGCCTGGTCGGCGCGTTCTGCATGGGCAACCCGGGCGGCTTTCACCGCAGCGACGCCGCCGGCTACGCGTTCTGGGCCGACCGCGTGCTCGAAATCGACGCCTTCAACCCGCAGCTCGCCTCGCGGATCGCGCGCGCGCTCGACCGCTGGACGCAGCTCGCCGAGCCGTACCGCAGCGCCGCGCGCGCCGCGATCGCGCGCGTCGCCGCGTCGGTGAAGCTTTCGACCGACACCACCGAGATCGTCTCGCGCGCGCTCGCCGCGGGCTGAGGAGCACCATGGACAACGGCAGCAGCATCCGCGGCGGCAGCCGCAGGAAGAACGCGTTCTACGCGCAGTCGGGCGGCGTCACCGCGGTGATCAACGCGTCGGCGTGCGGCGTGATCGAGGCGGCGCGCGAGCGCGACGACGCCATCGGCAACGTCTACGCGGGCAGGAACGGCATCATCGGTGCGCTCGCCGAGGAGCTGATCGACACCTCGGCCGAGTCGGCGGAAGCGATCCGGGCGCTGCGCTCGACGCCCGCCGGCGCGTTCGGCTCGTGCCGCTACAAGCTGAAGTCGCTCGACAAGAACCGGCGCGAGTACGAGCGGCTGATCGAGGTCTTTCGCGCCCACGACATCGCCTGGTTCTTCTACAACGGCGGCGGCGACTCGGCCGACACCTGCTTCAAGGTCAGCCAGCTGTCGCAATCGATGGGCGTTGCGCTGCAGGCGATCCACATCCCGAAGACGGTCGACAACGACCTGCCGATCACCGACTGCTGCCCCGGCTTCGGCTCGGTCGCCAAGTACGTCGCGGTGTCGGCGCTCGAGGCATCGCTCGACGTCCGCTCGATGGCCAAGACGTCGACCAAGGTGTTCATCCTCGAGGTCATGGGCCGCCACGCCGGCTGGATCGCGGCGGCCGGCGGCCTGATCGAGGACCACGGCATCCCGGTCGCGATCCTCTTTCCCGAGATCGAGTTCGACGAGGCGAAGTTCATCGCCAAGGTCGATTCGCTCGTCAAGAAGCACGGCTACTGCACGATCGTCGTGTCCGAAGGTGCGCACCATCCGGACGGCACCTTCCTCGCCGAGCAGGGAACGAAGGACGCGTTCGGCCACGCCCAGCTCGGCGGCGCCGCGCCGGTCGTCGCGCAGATGGTGAAGAAGGCGCTCGGCCTCAAGTTCCACTGGGCCGTCGCCGACTACCTGCAGCGCGCGGCGCGCCACATCGCGAGCGCGACCGACGTCCGCCAGGCATACGAGCTCGGCCGACGCGCGGTCGAGCTCGCCCTCGAGGGCAGGAACGCGGTGATGCCGACGATCGAGCGCACGTCCGACGAGCCGTACGCGTACCGCATCGGCACCGCCGACCTCGCCGACGTCGCCAACGTCGAGAAGTTCATGCCGCGCGACTTCATCAGCGACGACGGCTTCTCCATCACCGAGCCATGCCGCCGCTACCTGCGGCCCTTGATCGCCGGCGAGGACTACCCGGAGTACCGTGGCGGATTGCCGGTCTACGCGACGCTGAAGAACGTCGCCGTGGCGACGCGGCTGCCCGCGTTCGAGTTGCAGTGAAGGCGCTCGGCTAGAATGCGCGGCTCGCGAGCCGGCCCTCGGGCCGGCGACGGCGACGCCGGCGTAGCTCAGTTGGTAGAGCAGCGCATTCGTAATGCGAAGGTCGGGAGTTCGACTCTTCTCGCCGGCACCAGGGATTGACGCAAAGGCCGGCAGCGATGCCGGCCTTCCTGCTTGACGGCGCGAGATCACGCGTCGGCGACGCTGGCCGGCGCGCCGAGCGTACGATCCACCGACCGTCACCATGAAAGTCCTCGTCGGCACCGCCTCCTGGAGCGACAAGTCGCTCGTCGCGTCGAAGAAGTTCTATCCGCGCGAGGCGAGCACGCCGGAGGCGCGGCTGCGCTTCTACGCGACGAAGTTCCCGCTCGTCGAGGTCGACACCTCGTACTACGCGATCCCGCTCGCGCAGACGTCGCAGGCCTGGGTCGACCGGACCCCCGGCCACTTCGCGTTCAACATGAAGGCGTTTCGCCTCTTCACCGGCCACGCGACGTCGCCGCGCGTGCTGCCGCCGGACCTGCGCGCAGAGCTGCCGGCGATGAAGAAGGCCAACTTCTACTTCCGCGACGTTCCGCCCGAGCTGCGGCGCGCGCTCTGGGAGCGCTTCAAGGCGGCGCTCGAGCCGCTGCGCGCGTCGGGCAAGCTCGGCATGGTGCACTTCCAGTTCGCGCCCTGGCTGCTGCGCAACAAGAGCGGGCTCGCGCACGTCGAGCTCTGCGTCGAGGCGATGCAGGGCTACACCGTGAGCGTCGAGTTCCGCAACAAGACGTGGTTCGACGACGCGCACCTCGGGCAGACGCTCGCGTTCGAGCGCGCGCTCAACGTCGTCCACACCGTCGTCGACGGCCCGCAGGGCTTCCACAACACGGTGCCGCCGGTCTGGGAGTCGACGCACATGAACTACTCGCTGGTCCGCCTGCACGGCCGCAACCACGAGACGTGGAACATCCAGGGCGCGACGGTCGCTTCCGAGCGCTTCGACTACGACTATTCGGACGACGAGCTCGACGACATCGCGGCGCGCGTCGAGCGCCTCGCGCCCGAGACGTTCACGACGCACGTCGTCATGAACAACAACAACGAGGACCAGGGCCAGCGCAACGCGGCGACGCTGACGCGCATCCTCGAGGCGCGGCGCCGCGCCCGCGTGCCGCGGCTCGTCGCGGTCGCGCCCGACGCGCTCGCGCCGGGTGCCATGCCCGACGACGAGCTGATCGAAGGCGCAGCCTGGGTCACCGAGGAGGCGCCGGTCGTCTGAGGCGGCGCGGCCGCTCGCCGGCTGCCGCCGGTGAGCGAAACCCGTCGACGATCAGCGCGCGTCGGCCGTGGCGCGGGGACGCATTCGCATCCACGCGCCGAGCATGATCAGGCCGACCGCGACGAGCGCCGTCGTCTGCGGCTCCGGAACCGCGCTGACGGCGAGGATCTGGCCGCGGATCTCTCCGCTCGGGAACTGCGTCGTGTGGAAGTTGATGTACGCCAGCCCCGCGAGGATGTTGCCCAGCTGCGCGGCGAACGTCGTGTTGTTGCCTTCGAGCGCGTCCCACTTGCCGCTCACGGTGCCGCCGACGCCGGTCGCGAACGGCGTGACGACGACGTCGTTCGGGTTGTTGTCGTTGAACGGCGTGCCGATGAATCCCCACACGACCGACGCGTTCGCTCCGGGCGACGCCGACGCGTGGATGTGCGCCGCGGTGACGTTGTCGTTCGGGTCGGCCGACTGCGAGCCGGTGAGGTCGACGTTGAAGACGGTCGCCGAGAACGACATCGACGTGTGCGCGGCGTCGATCAGGAACGTCGCGGTGCCGAACGACGCGGGCCGGGGCGCTCCGGTGGCGGTCGTCGGGACCACCGCAGGCCCCTCCTGGGCGTTGGTCAGCGTGGCGGCGAGCGTGATCGGCTGCGCCGACGCGGTCGCTGCAGCGCCCGCCGCGAGCAGCGCGACGAGCGCATGGGTGATTCTGGACATGGCTCCTCCGAAGGGCACGCCGGCGCGACCGTCGCGCGCGGCGTTCGAGCGCCGGCAATCGGCGCTCCCTCGGTGAGCGGTCGGCCGGGGTCAGCGACCTGCGTTTGGCGGCCGCCTTCGCCGCGCGCGCTGCGCGCCGGCGCCGGCCGCGCGGCGGGCGCGATCGACGCCGGTCAGCAGCGCCGGCGGCGGGCGACGAAGCCGATCGCGCCGAGGCCGCTGACCAGGAGCGCGAGCGTCGTCGGCTCGGGGACCGGCGTCGTCGTCACGGTCGCGGTGATCGCGCCGTAGATCGCGCCGCCGGCGCTCGAGAGGGTCGGCGGTGCGTCGACCGCGATCGTCACCAGGCCGAGGCTGTCGAAGTCGAACGTGACCGGGTCCGGCTTCCCGAACGTCAGGAAGTCGCTCGGGCCCGACGAGTACCAGGCATAGGGCAGATCGAACGGCTGGGTGACGCCGTCGATCGTGAGGTCGATCATCGCGTCGAACGAAGGCGTCAGCGTGCAGCCATAGCAGTTCGGCCCGACCTCGAACGCGTACGAGCCGAGCGTGATGACCGCCGGCGCGGGCGACGCCGCGACGGTGACGGCATCGCCGACGAACGTGAAGGTGTCGTACGGCGTCGCGAACTCGGCGCCGAGGCCGGTCTTCGCGTACGAGCCGACCTGAATGTCGATGGCGTGCGCCGATCCGACGGCGGCCGCGCCGACCAGCGCAACGGCGGCGCATCGCAGGATTGATCGAAGCGACATGGCTGTCCTCATCGGCACGCACACGCGCGCCATGCGAAGGATTGTCCCGAGCGATGCAGCTCGCGTGACGACCGTTCGCCGTCGCGTTCGTCGCCGCGTGGTCTCGATCACGCACCGATTTGGCACCGCAACGTGTCTGCCGTGCGACACCGTCGACGCCGTGAAAAAGTCGACCGGCCGGTCGGCATGCGCGGCGACGAACGGTTCACCCCGTTCGCGTCGACGCGCCGTTCAACGGGCGTCGTCACTGCCGCCCGGAGATCGCCATGGCCACCCGCCGCACCCTGCTCACCGTTCTCGCCGCCGCCGCGGTCGCCGCGTGCACGTCGCCGCCCGCGGCCGCCGTCGGCTCGCTCGTCGACGTGCAGATCGTCGACCGCGGCCGCGGCGAGACGCTGACGACGTGGCGACACCACGGCAGCACGTGGGTCGCGGGACGTCCCGGCGACCGCTACGCCGTGCGGCTCACGAACCGCAGCGGCGGCCGCGTTCTCGTCGTGCTCTCGGTCGACGGCGTCAACGCGGTGAGCGGCGAGAACGCGGCAGTCGGGCAGACCGGCTACGTCCTCGCGCCGTACCAGACCGCCGACATCACCGGCTGGCGGAAGAGTTATTCCGAAGCGGCTGCGTTCTACTTCACCGCGCTGCCCGATTCGTACGCGGCACGAACGGGTCGACCCGACAACGTCGGCGTGATCGGCGCTGCCGTGTTCCGCGAGCGCGTCCCCGAGCCGCCGCTCGGCGGCTGGTTCTCGCCGCCGCCGCCGCTCGCGAAGGACAACGGCGCGAGCAGCCGGATGGAGGCCGAGCGGCAAGCGGGCGCGAACGCGCCGACCGCGAACGACGCCGTTGCGCCGGCGGCGAAGTCGGAAGCGCGGCGCGCGGCGCCGTCCGAGCTCGCGCAGCGCGACGACCGCAAGCTCGGCACCGGCCACGGCGAGCGCGAATATTCGCCGACGTCGGAGACGCGCTTCGAGCGCGCGTCGTCGTCGCCGTCGGAGATCGTCCAGGTGCGCTACGACAGCGTGCAGAACCTGATGGCGGCCGGCGTCATCCCGCGGCCGCGGCCGATTCAGCCGCGTCAGCCCGACGCGTTCCCGTCGTTCGTTCCCGATCCGGTGTGACGCATCACGGCGCGCCGCGCTCTCGCCGACGAACAGTTTCCGGCGACGTCCGCAGGCCCGGCGCGCTCGTCTTCACGGCTTGGCGTCGGGAAAGAACAGCTGCTCGCCGCCCACCTTGTAGCTCGCGATCGTCTGCTGCCCTGCCGGCGAGACGACCCAGTCGGCGAACGCCTGCGCGAGCTCGCGCTTGACGTGCGGATGCTTTGCCGGGTTGACGACGATGACGCCGTACTGGTTGAACAGCCGGCGATCGCCCTCGACGAGGATCGCGAGCTCGCCGCGGTTGCGAAAGCTGAGCCAGGTGCCGCGGTCGGCGAGCACGTAGGCGTTCTTCGCCGAAGCGATGTTGAGCGCCGGGCCCATGCCGCAGCCGCACTCCTCGTAGTGCGCCATCGCGGTCTTCGGCGCCTCGATGCCCGTTTCCTTCCAGTAGCGCAGCTCGGCGGCATTGGTGCCGCTCTTGTCGCCGCGCGAGACGAAGGTCGCGCTCGCGCTCGCGGCGAGCCTCGTCAGCGCGGCGACGATGTCCTTGCCGCGCACGCCGGCGGGGTCGCTCTTCGGGCCGACGAGGACGAAGTCGTTGTACATGACGTCGCGCCGCGGCAGGCCCCAGCCGTCGGCAACGAACTTCTCCTCGGCCGCGCGGTCGTGCACGAAGAGGACGTCGGCGTCGCCGCGCCGGCCGATGTCGAGCGCCTGTCCGGTGCCGACCGCGACCACCTTGACCTGGATGCCGGTCGCCTTCGTGAACGCCGGCAGCAGGTGCGCGAAGAGCCCCGACTGCTCGGTGCTCGTCGTCGACGCCATCACGATCGATCGCTCCTGCGCGCGCGCCGGTTGCGCGAGCGCGAGCGGCAACGCGCACGCGAGAACGGCGACGACTGCGCGGCGCGCGCGTTGCAGCGAACAGCGGGCGCTCATGGCAAGGCTCCGTCGGGAAGGAGGCCGTCGCGGCGGCGCGCTGCAGCGCTGTCGAAGAACTCGGCGGCGGGCGCGTCGAGGTCGACTCGCCCGCCGTCGAGATGGACGATGCGCGTCGCGAGGCGGCGGGCCTGGCCGAGGTCGTGCGTGCTGAAGACGATCGTCGTGCCGTCGGCGGCGAAGCCGGCGAGCAGCGCTTCGACCGCGCGCTTCGCGTCGGGATCGAGGCTCGCGGTCGGCTCGTCGAGCAGCAGCAGCTCGGGCCGCGTCGACCACGCGCGCGCCAGCGCGACGCGCTGTTGCTCGCCGCCGGAGAGCGC